>DALZBD010000064.1:0-11903 GCA_031977515.1 Bacteroides sp.
TTTGATCAAACCGGCCATATCAGCCGGATCAAAAGTTTCATCCCACATAAAGGCATACTTATCACAGACCTCTGAAAGGCTGGTCATGGGAGAAGAGAAGACAGCTTTTCCGAATTGCATCGCCTCAATCACAGGCAGGCCAAATCCCTCAAACCTGGAAGGGAAAAGAAATGCCTCACAATTCCGATACAGCCAGACTTTTTCCGGTTCATTTATTTTTCCTACAAGCTTCACATTTGTTATATTTTCATTCTCTATTCTTTCACGTATCATCGCAGCATACGGACGGTGATCTTCTCCGGCAATGTATAGATCATATTCCGGAAAGTATTTCATCACATCCAGCAATACATGAAAATTCTTTTTCTCTCTCACCTGTCCTATGGTAAAGAAAAAAGGCCTGTCCTTTCTGAGAAATTGAGGACATTGATCCTCATTCAGGTCTATACGTTGCACCCCATTATAGATCACTCTCACCTCTTTCCCATGCAGATCAAAATTCTTTTTGATATCTTCGGCCACGTATTGTGAAATACAGGTAATAACATCGGCTTTTGAGATCATCTTTTTCAAACGCATCGTATATTTCAACCGTTTAAAAGATTTCTTCTCAGAAAGATAGTTCAGATCATGTATAGTCAAAATATGTTTTGTCCGATTCGTCAACTTCAGCAGACGATATTGTTGTGTAGTAGAATGCCACAGATCTACCTCAGGCAGGTTGAACGAAAAAAGCCTGTCGATCTTTCCGGGAGAGACATACTCTGCATGTTGGCCCCATCTGTTTTTCCAGGCCTCAGGTACCAGAAAAACAAATTGAACATCAGACAGGTCCATCTGTCCAAACATCTCACCATAATTGTAAGCGATCTGCCCAAAACCAGTAGTCATATTTGATATTTTGGTCAGGTCGATAAGAATCTTTTTTTTCATATTTCTATTTTTCTAAAAAACACAACAGGTAAATGCGTATCAACAAAGAGGATCTGCTAAGGCAGCCCGATCTTCAACTCCTCCTCCTCAAAGTCTTTGCGGATCTCGGAATAGGCTTTATTCTTGACCTTAGTACGATACGTATACACCGTATTCACCGAATAGCGCAGAAAACAGGCAATGTCCGAACTCTCTTTGATCCCCAGACGGATCAGAGCCAGATTGCCAAGCGACTCATTCTCCTTCACACAAGCCTCCACATCTGCACGGGCAGAAAGGGCCAGGTATTTCTTCTGATTGTCCACATCGCCCTTTTCCGAATACAGGTATGCCAATGTAGAGGTATTGATGGCATAGTCATGTGTATGCTCAGGGATCTCCTCTACCAGCTCACTCAGGATATCGATAGCCTCATCTATCCGTCTCTCCGCACCGTAACGCCGGGCAAGTGCGTTGCGATGGATCTGCGACCCAAAGGAAGTCAGCGAAACAATCGTATCCAGATAGGCCGAACTGCGGTTGATATAATTCGTCGAATAAGGATATTGGGAAGTATACTGGGTGAGGTTGTAATATACCTCTTCATAGCGGGAGTAATATTCTACCAATGCCACACTATCCATACTGGCCGGTTGCAGCGATTGCAGAATATCCAATGCCTGATTGTAAAGCCCACCCATACACAGGATATGTGACAGACAAAACTGGGAATGAATCAATCGCTCGGAAGACTCCATCTCGCGTGCAATATCCACACCGTGTAAGGCATAACTATAAGCCGAATCGTAGCGATAGGACTGATATTCATCAATCATCTCACCCACCAGTATCTATTCTCAGGACTCAAAGGTTGCCCACTGAACTGCATACGCAGGCTGACAATCCGTTGTTCCTTACGAGTCATGTAATCCGGGCGGTGTTGCAACACCCGATCCAGTTCTTCCAGCATCCGATCGGTATCGGTAAAAACCGTACGGTCACAGGAACAAATAAAAGTGAAAAGGCCGATAAAGGTCAACACTATACAAACAAGTCTCTTGCTATACATAGAATTCTCTCTTTCTTAAAAGTGGGAAATACAAATGAGGAGATACATTTTCTCTTGCCGTGTATTCCATAGAAAGTTCAGATACAAATTTATTAAAAACAAATCTGATATGAAAGAAGAAAAGACATAAATAGTGTTATATAGGTTGGAAAACCATCCAACTCTTATTCATACAGACATTAGATCTGTCGATCGTTGGTTACTAAAACCCCTTTGACTGCGTCATCCGCCTCAGTTGACTTCGTCGATCTGCGATTCAGGGTTAGAAATTTACTTTAGAGACGACCTATCCTGTTGTTTAGTATACAGCCCTATCCCGCGATAGGGTTACAATTTAATAACAACATATATAGCTCTCTACTATAAAAATAATGAATCTATCGCTCACCATTTCACGATTAACATCCTAATAATAAACCCATTAAATGCATGAGAGATAAAAAACATCAACCACTCATCTCTCACCTTTCGGATCATCCCTCACCTTATCCCAAATAGCACTTTGATTATCAACCATATATAACATTAAACGATGAAAATTCAGCTTCAACTATTTAAAAACATTTTTACTTTTGTAGTTTTACGCCTTCTGTTTCGGGTTTCGAACGGATACAAGAAAACCTAAATAGGCAGCTTATTCTCTCTTTGCTATCGGCTTGTGCTATGCAAGCCTATTGAGCTTGCTATACATGCAGTAAGGTTTATCTACGTCCCAGCCCGTGGGACGCGTGGTCCCACCCGGCGGGATCTTAGTCCCACGGGCTGGGATTAAAGTCCCACCGGGTGGGACCAACTATATGCCATAAGGAAAGAAAGAATAAGCAACTGACTTGTAGAAAATATCCCACTGAGAAAACAAGAATAAACCACTGAGTTGTAGCAAATTTAGTATAAAGAAATCAGAGAAACAGAGGACACCTATTCAAAGTATAAGTTTTCTGTTGCTTTTTCGTTTTATTCTTTAAAGATAGCAGGAATAGGATACCCGGATAAAAGAAAGAAGGGATGTATGAGAATACCCAAAAGTAGAAAAGATGTTAGCTGTTTATTGCCTTTCCAAAACCTTTCGCCCAAAGCCCGAAGGGCTTCTGGCTAAAGGATTCAGAAAGGTACTGGGGCAAAGATATCCACTTACAATTTATAACTTAATTGAAATTAAAGAAGAGTTTTTGGACAACCCCATTCTACTTTACAGGCATATCACAGACCTTACCAAAAAGCACTTGGACAGGAGTCCATCAACCAACGGCCGACAAAGTCAATAACGCAACTTCAACACAATATCCCCAAACTCAGAGATCTGCTCAAAAGTAGTAAAGAACACACGCCCGCCTTTGGATACCACATTCAAGGCGATATAACTGACTATATCATCCACCACATCTTTATCGGCAAGATCATCCGTAGCCGGAACGAAACTGCGATCGTCCGTCATCTTTACCGGCAGAGAGAAATTCTCCTGAATCAGTAACAGATCGGCCATCCCGTCTATAGCAGCCCGGTAGATATCCTGCAGGTCAGTGACCACTTTCCCTGCGGCTACCGCTTCTTGTACTTCCCGCACAGCCGCCTGACGACGTTTCTCCTGATCGGCTTTGACAATTTCCCAACTCTGCTTCACGATCTCGTGAGTTTTGGTTTTGTTGTAATTGACCGGAGCATGTCCCAGATAAATATCCGGACGATCGGCCACCTGCATCAGGCGACTGTAGTTGTCTTCCGTACAGATCACCACCGTCATCAATCCGTTCTCATTGTACACACGTTGCAAAGCCTTGTCTACATCGTTGAAATACTCCCGCACCTGATCGTCCATCAACTTTGCGTTGCTACGCTCTTCCCGGTCTGTCACAATATTCGGATTGGCATCGAAAGGAAAATAATCGTTTTCGATCTCTCCGGTGATACCATCGTCCAACGCATCATAGAGATGCACACCTCCCTGCGAAAGCAACAACACCAGATACTCCTCGCTGCGGTTGTACGCTTTTATAATGGTACGCAGGTCAAACTTATCTCCAATGAATATCCGGTTTTCCGAAGTAGGCCACGAAACCTTAATGATCTCCTCCACCTCGTCCGAAAGAAAAATATGCAGACTGTCCAGACTGTAATTGATATCTATTTGTTCGACAATACCTTTCAGGCGTTCCAACAGCCGTGCAGCCGGACGTTTGCCATACTCCTGCGTCACACGATTCTCCGCCTCTTTCACCAGATCTTTCAACTGGATGCGGTCTGCCGCACTATCAGGGTGCGTACGATGAGTGTTCAGAGAGATAGTCACACAAGGATGGCCTGTTTGTGAAGCCAGATAGATCATTTTTTCCCGAATGGTCATAGTTATTGGTCTTTTAAATGAATAAATCAACAATGCAGTGATAACAACCGGGAAAAAACAATTGTTTGTTGCTCCCGATCTACCCCCGGAAATATACTTTCTGATCTCCTTATGTACAATGGAGTTACCATCTGAACAAATCACTTACTACCTTTCCACAAATCCGAAAACAAACTACCCAGAAGTGACATTTTCCGAAACATTCGGGATATGCTCTCTCAGGTCAAACCACTAACTTGCAGTCAGCAAATACAATAAGACAAGACTTTCTATATAATTACCTAATCACAATCCTGTATGAAAACCACTATTATTAACCTTTGGATCATCGGCCTGATGTGGCTATTTTCCCTTCCTCTACACGCACAAGAAAGCCGCCAGATCAGCGGTCGGGTAACGGATGCCGAACAGTACGGCCTGCCCGGTGCCAATGTCATGCTGAAAGGTACTACCACAGGTACCACTACCGACCTCGACGGAAACTACACCCTGCATCTGCCCCACACAGAGAAAGCTGTGCTGGTATTCTCCTTTATCGGACTCCAATCGAAAGAGGTGACGGTAGGAGATCAACGCACCATCAACGTCATCCTCGACGCATCTGCCATTGAACTCGAAGAGGTGGTAAAGATCGGATACGCTACAGTGAAACGAAAAGACCTCACCGGAGCGGTCTCATCGGTCAACACCCGTGAACTGGCCGCAGCTCCCATTACCGACGTAACTCAGGCACTCAGCGGAAAGGTGGCAGGAGTACAGATCATTCGTAGTCAGGGATCGCCCGATGCGGATATCTCCATCCGCATCCGTGGAGGTACTTCCATCACACAGAGCAACGAACCTCTCTACATCATCGACGGATTCCCGTCGGAGGACGGACTGAAAGGGATCGAAGCGGGGGACATTGAATCAATAGATATCCTGAAAGATGCCTCCTCCACCGCTATCTATGGTGCCCGGGGAGCCAACGGGGTAGTGCTCGTCACCACCAAAGGAGGATCGAAAGAGAAACTTCGCATCAGCTACGATATGTATATCGGATACAAAAAGGTGAACAAAACGTATGACTTGCTTTCGGTAGAGGATTTCGTGAAGCTGGACTACGAACGGAGCATTGAACAGCCCGACCGCATGCGCAACATCATCCTTCCTACCTACGGCACTTTTGACGAATATGCTGGGCTCTATGGCAACCGCCCGGGGATAGACTGGCAGAAAGAGGTGTTTGAGCGACGACCTGCCATCAGCCAGCAACACAAATTCACCATCAGCGGAGGCAATACCGCCTCTCAATACCTGATCACCTATACCCGCAACGACGACAAAGCGATCTGGTATGGAAGCGGACTGAAACGGGACAACTTCCGCATGAAGCTAAACCAGCAAGCCTCTCCGTGGCTCAACCTCTCTACACAAATGAATTATGTAGACGAATCTACCGAAGGACTGGGCAGCCTGCAGGAAGGGGGTGCCTTCAGCAGGATGCAGCACGTGATCCAGTACCGGCCTACCATCGGAAAGAAAGGGTCCGATACCGACCTGATCACCAACGACGACGACCCTGTATTGCTGCTCGAAGGTGCCAGCCCCATGCAAAGCCCCATTGCCAGTATCGAAAGCGAGACGATCGAAAAACGCAACCGTATCCTGACTGTCAATGGAGACGCAGAGATCAAATTCACCAAAGAACTTTCCTACCGGGGTACGGTAGGAATACGTAAACGGATGCGCAACGAAGACACCTTCTATGGCGAACGCTCCAAGCAGGCCAAGAATGCAGGGGCTCCTTACGGGTGGAAAGCTTCGCTGGACGAAGAGAGCTTTATGTATAACAATGTCGTTACCTACAACAAATCGTTCCACACGGATCATCAACTTGACCTCGTAGCCGGACAGGAGTATATCACCTCCCGCTCGAAATACCTGAAGACTGGAGCCAGCAATTTCCCCAACAAGAATTTCGGCCTCGATGATATGTCACTCGGAGGTACTCCCGACAAGCCGGTTACCATCAATCAGGAAGATCGCATGCTCTCGTGGTTTATGCGGGCCAACTACCAATGGAAACAGAAATACCTCTTTGCCGCCTCCCTGCGTGCAGACGGTTCGTCCAAATTCGGTACGGAAAACAAATGGGGCTATTTCCCCTCCGCCTCTTTTGCATGGCGGGCATCTGAAGAGGAATTTATCCGCAGGCTGGGAGTCTTTTCCAACCTCAAACTGAGACTGAGCTACGGTACGGCCGGAAACAACCGGATCGACAACTATCTCTCCCTCTCCAAGATAGGGTCGGTATGGATACCATACGGTACAGGCACGCAATCGGGGTTTGTCAGCAAACAGTTACATAACCCCAACCTGAAATGGGAAACCAACATCACCACCAACATAGGAATAGACATGGGCTTTCTGGAGCAACGGCTGCAACTGACGGTAGATCTCTACAACATCGAGACCAAAGACCTGCTGCTCAATGCCAATGTACCGCTGATATCGGGATATGAAGCCACGATGATAAATGCCGGAAAGACCTCCAATCGGGGAATAGAGATCTCGATCACGAGTCACAACATCCGCACACGTGACTTTACCTGGAGCACCGACCTCAACCTGTCGCACAACCGCAACAAAGTGAAAGCGCTGTATATGGCCGACTACATGGAGATCGTTTCGGGCTGGTCACAAACTTCGGAGTTCAACAAAAGCGATTACATGATCCGGGTGGGTGAGCCTCTTGGGCAGATGTACGGCTATGTATTGGAAGGGATCTATACAATGGACGACTTTACCTACGATACAGCTACCTCTTCTTATATTGTGAAGCCGGGCGTACCCTATGACGAAAGTCGCTACCCCAAACCGGGTTACTGGAAATTTGCCGACCTGGACAACAATGAAGAGATCACCACGGAAGACCGCAAAGTATTGGGAAATGCCAATCCGAAACTCTACGGAGGACTCAACAATACCTTTACGTGGAAAGGTTTCGACCTGAATATCTTCCTCAACTTCTCATGGGGTAATAAAATATACAGTGCCAATAAGATGTACTATACCAAGCTCAACAACCAGTACCGTAATACCCTCACCGAGGCCAACAACCGCTTCACGGTGATCAACAGCAAAGGAGAATATATATTCCATGATCCGCAGCAGCTGGCGGAGGTGAACAAAGGACGCACGTTTGTCTCCGTAGCGGGCAGTTCCGATCTTTATTTCCACTCGGGTTATGTGGAAGACGGATCGTTTCTGAAGATCAATACGGTATCGCTGGGTTATACGCTGCCACGCAGACTGACGGAGAAGGTCAAACTATCTACTGTGCGCTTCTATGCCACGGGGTACAACCTGCATACCTTCACCCGCTATTCGGGATACGACCCGGAGGTAAATACATTCCCCAACAGCGGGCTGACTCCGGGGATCGACTGGGGTGCCTATCCATCGGCACGTTCGATGGTATTCGGAGCAAATATAGCTTTCTAAACTTAAACAGACAAAGCCTTATGAAAACAAACATACATATCCGGCTGTCGTATCTCAGTATGCAGATCTGTACAGCACTGCTACTACTTACCTCTTGCAGCGATTTCCTGCAGGAAAAGGTATACGACTTCTACGACGAAGAGGAATATTATCGCAACACCGAAGAGCTGGAACTGGCCGTGAACGGTGCCTACGAGGTACTGAGTCACAAAATGACCTACGGACACTTTATGCTGGTGAATGATTGCGATACCGACCTGAGCCACATCAAAGGATCGGGTACAGGACATTCGGCACGTGATATAGGTCATTACAATGTACACGCCGAACATACCTGGATACAGGATGCATGGGGTCTCTACTACACCGGAATCGACCGCGTCAACCGTATACTGGCCAATCAGGAGAAAGTGGAGATACAGAACGATAGCGACCAGGCTACATACAACCGTCTGATTGCCGAAGCCCGCCTGCTGCGCGGACTGTGCTACTTCGACCTGGTGCGTATGTGGGGAGATGTACCCCTGAAACTCACTGCCTCCAGGCTGGGAGATGATTTTATGATCCCGCGCACCGACCGGGAAGAGGTGTACGATCAGATCGTGGAGGATATGGAAGCTGCCATACCCGACCTGCCCTGGCACGACGAAGTGGGCAACTACGAAGGACGTATCACCAAAGGGGCAGCCATGGGGCTACTGGCCCGGGCATGGTTGTTCCGCGCAGGCTATTCCCTGCACATGGACAAGCAGATGAAACGTCCTTCCAACTACAGAGAGTATTACGGAGAAGCAAAAACGCTCTGCCAGCAGATCATCCACTCGGGCAGACACAGCCTGAATGCCAGCTACGAACAGGTATTCCGCAACGTATGCGAATACATCATGGAGCCAAGCGAAGTGATGTATGAGGTACAATTCTACAACCCGACCGGGGAAGATGATCATACCGGCAAGATCGGTTCGTACAACTCCCCGGAGATAGACCGCAACTCTTCCTACGGATTGGGCAACTCCTTTATCAAGACTACCGGCATCTTTGCCGATTATTATGATACGAACGACCCACGCCGCCCGATAGCAGTAGCAGACTTCAAAATAGACAGTGGAGACAACATCATCCCTATTCCCTATAGCCAGAGCTATGACTGGGCACCGGGTAAATGGAGACGCAACTGGGTAGGTGGTACCCCGAAGGATCTGGAAAATACGGATGTCAACTTCATCTTGCTCCGCTATGCCGATATCCTGCTGATGTATGTCGAAGCGGTGAATGAACTGGACGGAAAACCGGACGCACTGGCACTGGAATCCTTGAATCAGATCAGACGCCGTGCCTACGGCCTGCCGGTAACAACTCCCGATGTCACAATCGACCTGACAGCAGCCGACTTTCCTACGGCCGATAGCCTGCGTGAATACCTGTTTATCGAAAGAGCACGCGAACTCTGCTTCGAAGGATTCCGCCGCTTCGACCTGATCCGCTGGAACCTGTTGGCAGAAGTGGTAGGCGAATTTTATAAAGAATTCAACCGGCAGATTGCCGAAGGACTACTGGACTCCTATGTGTGGGCAGCCGGACAACGCTTTCAGGCAGGGAAACATGAGCTTTACCCGATCCCCGCTTATGAGATACGGGAAACCCGGGGAGTGATCACACAGAATCCGGGATACTGAACAGATGGCCTGTAGAGACGCATACTTGCGTCTCCCAGATTTGCGTCTCCCATACTTTTATCTCCTATATTTATGTCTACCAGATTGTTAACTCCCGGATTTGCGTCTCCTGTATCCTGAGTATCGGAGACGCAAGTATGCGTCTCTACATCGTTACCAAACAAACCATACAACCCATGAAACAATCCCTTATCCTCACCCTACCTGCTCTACTGGCAGGAAATCTTCCGGCTCAGAACAAAGCACCTATCCCTAACCGTCCCAATATCCTCTGTATCGTCTGCGAAGACATCAGCCCGTATCTGGGATGCTACGGCGATCCGGTAGCCATAAGCCCGCATCTCGATCGTTTCTCACAAGAAGCTATTCGCTACACCGGGATGTATACTACCATCGGTGTATCCTCTCCCAGCCGGGCGGCCCTGATCACCGGTATGTACCCCACAGCCATCGGAGCCAACCACATGCGCACTGCTCAACGAAAGTCCAAGCCGGAAGGAATCATCCCATACGACGTGATCCCACCCGCAGGTATCAGATGCTTCACGGAATACCTGCGCGAAGCCGGTTATTACTGTACCAACAATTCAAAGACCGACTATCAGTTTGAAGTGCCTTTAACTGCTTGGGACGAACAGGGAGAAACTGCACACTGGCGGCATGCCCCCGAAGATATGCCCTTCTTTTCTATCTTCAATCTCAATGTCACTCATGAATTTCAGGTGATGCAGCGTGCCCACCTTCCTCTTGAAGTGGATCCTGCTGACATCGTGGTACCACCCTACTACCCCGATGATCCGGTGATGCGCAAAGACATGGCGATCATGTATACCAACATAGCAGAGATGGACAGACAATTCCGCCAATTACTTGACGAACTTGAGTCTTCCGGCCGTGCCGGCCATACCATTGTGATCTGGTACTCCGACAACGGGGGGCCTCTGCCTCGTCAGAAACGTGAACTTTACGAGTCCGGAGCCCTTGTGCCTTTTATGATACGCCTGCCCGGCAAACAGGGAGCAGGCTCTGTAGAAAAAGATCTGCATCTGTTTACCGACATCCCCGCTACGATCCTTTCTCTGGCAAACATACCCGTACCGGATTATATGGACGGCAAAGCTTTCCTGGGAAGATACAAAAGCACACCACGTCCATACATCTACGGTGCCCGGGATCGCCTCGATACCTTCTACGAAAAACAGGCTTGTGTACGGGATCACCGCTACCGCTACATCCGCAACTACATGCCCGAACAGGCAGACTATCTGCCTATCATCTCCCGATCTCAGATGCCACTGATACAACGATTGGTGGAGGTGTATGAAGCAGGAGAGCTGAACGCCGATCAGGAGAAATGGTTTTCCTATCCCCGTCCTGCAGAAGAGCTATACGATGTATGGAACGATCCGCACGAACTCAACAACCTCGCCACACAGCCACCATACAACGAAAAGATCGCCGAACTGAGCCGCGAACTGGACCGCTGGCTCGAACCTCAACAGGAGATGTGGAACCTGACCGAGAGTGAACTTATCCGTCGCTTCCATCCCGATGGCAAAAAACCCGTCGTGGAGCAACCTGTTCTACATATAAACAACGGTATCGCCACCCTTACCTGCGCCACCGAAGGTGCCTCCATCGCTTATCAGATCAATGGCAAAGGACTGAAAGAAAAACATTGGCTGCTCTATACAAAACCTTTTCCGGTAGGAGAGAACGACCGCATCACTGCCATAGGCGTACGTGCAGGCTACCGCAACAGCACCATTCAGGCAGAAGCGATAGAACTACTGGAAGAATGGGTGGAGACCCTGCTCACCTACCAGATCAACCATCCCAATCCCTCACTCGACGGTGGCCTGCTCTGCCCGGCCTGTGCCCGTGTACACGGCAGATGCGGAGATGCCGTACTGCCCCTGATGTATATGTACGAACACTCCGCCAATGCCAAATACCTGAATGCCGCCAAACGACTGATGAAGTGGATGGACAATGTACGCCAACCCGATGGCTCCTGGATGAACGATGTACACGTGTCGGACTGGAACGGTACGACGGTCTTTGCTGCCATTGCGCTGTATGAAGCACTGCACCATCACGGACATCTTCTCGACGACTCCACACGCCATGCCTGGCAAGAACAACTGCTGCACGCCGGAGAATTTATCCTCGGAAACGACTTTATCTACAGCCGTCGCCGGGAGGGAATGCGCAACATGAATGTCAACTACTCCGCCTCTGCTACCTATGCACTATATGCCATCGGAAAAGAGTTCGCACGCAATGATATGCAGGAACGTGCCCGTCTGATCGCAGGCGACCTACACAGCTGGTTTACCGAAAAAGACGGTTTTCTGTTTGGAGAAGGCCCGGAAGTAAATCAAAAAACCTCCAACGGATGCCTGCCGGTAGACCTGAT
>DALZBD010000065.1:0-11891 GCA_031977515.1 Bacteroides sp.
AGTCTCCCGTCCTGATCTTCATCTTTTTTGTCAATTCGTTCA
Source organism: Bacteroides sp. (assembly GCA_031977515.1). Lineage (GTDB taxonomy): Bacteria > Bacteroidota > Bacteroidia > Bacteroidales > Bacteroidaceae > Bacteroides. The sequence continues at coordinate 43 of DALZBD010000065.1, forward strand.
ATAGCTGAGTCGTGGTTGTTCAACCTTCCGTCCTGTTGTACGTCTTTTGTATCGATCCATTTGATAGCTAAATCGTGGTCATCGAGTCTTCCATCCTGTTGTACGTCTTTCTTGTCGATTCGTTCAATAGATGAGTCATGTCCATCGAGTCTTCCGTCTTGTTCTTCATCTTTTTCGTCAATTCGTTTAATAGCTGAGTCATGACTGCTCAACCTTCCGTCCTGCTCTGTATCTTTTTTGTCAATTCTTTCAATAGCCAAATCATGAGTGCTCAACCTACTGTCCTGTTGTGCATCCTTTGCATCAATTCGGTCGATTGCTGTATCGTGATCTTTCAATCTTCCGTCTTGTTCTTCATCTTTTTCGTCGATTCGTTCAATAGCTAAATCATGCCCATTCAGCCTTCCGTCCTGCTCCACATCTTTGGCGTCAATGCGTTTGATAGCTGAATCGTGGTTATCCAGTCTTCCGTCCTGCTCTGCATCCTTCTCATCGATCCGTTGGATATCTGCATCGTGGTCATTCAGCATCTGACGTTCATCATCCGTAAAAAAACGATGTTCGGGATCCTGGATCACATCCACAAATCTGGGGAAGTGTTCTTCGGACAATTCCAGATAAGGTGTATCTTCCGGCTTCACAGAAGATGCTTCCGCATAGTAATTATAAGCGATCTGTTTGAGCTTTTCGTCTACATACGCACGGTTGATCACTGAATGGGAGAGGGTCAGGTAGGCAGGCAACTTTATCTCGTCCACTCCTTCAAAAGGAACTATCTTGAAAGTAGGCTCTTCGTCTACATCTTTTCCTTCCAGAGCTACCAGCCCCGGAGACATCCGAAATGTCCCATCTCCATTATCCGTCAGTGTACATCCTTTGATGACACAACTTCCATATTCCGCAAAGAAACTATCAATCGCTTTCAGGGGTTCGGATTGCAACTCGATCAGGTCTTCCCCTGCCCATTGGCGTATACCGGTGGTTTGTACATGTCTTTTCATTCCTGTATAATTATATATTTTAATAATACTTGTTTATATTTCTCTATTTCAGCAGTGATCATATCCTTATCCACAGAGTAGGGGATGTATACAATAAAATCTGCTCCGTCAAACTTCTCATACATTTCATTCTCCAGAGCTACGGGCTGCAGGAACACAAGCTCGTCTGTCACCTCTTCGTACTCATCCGTCTCTGCAACACGATCCGTCTCATTGAGACTGAAAGCCGGCCACATACCCCTTCCCTCCTGTAGGAGTCCCACGAGCAACAGGCGATTGCTGAAGGATTCGATCCGGATACGGTCATCGTTGTATCTTCTGCGCAGGTATCCTACCAGTACAGCCACCTGGGAGTTGACATTGATCATCATCCGCGAGTGTTCGCGCCACGTATGAAAGGCGTCAAACAGCTCCTGTAGCGGAGAGATGAGCGATTGCAGCCACTGCAGGCGCATCGGTTTGCGCTTGTGCGGCGGGATCATCTGCCGCACAAAATTGAGGTAATTTACTTTCAGGTTCATCATTCTACATCTTTAATGGATATCATGGTGATGTGGCAATTCTCTTCATCGTATTCGAAGTAGCCCGAATGCAGTTCGGCATACACATCAATCATTTTGTATTCCGGATCTTCCTCTCCCCACTGGCGTTCGAGGGAGAGTATATCACAGGTGACCACACCAGCTACCTTCATCACAGCATCCGCCATGCGCTGCTTGTAGATCATGGAATCGAATCCGAGAGAGGTCTTGAAGTTGTCCAGCGCTTCGATCACTCCCCGTTCCACCACCGAAGGAGGGTAGGCCGGGTCGTAATACACTTCTATGTTGTAGCGTACTTTATCTTCCGTCTCGGAGACTACCTGTATGTCTACTCCTACAAACTTGATGGAGTTGATATAGATGATAAACTTCTCCCTTTCTGTGGCAGTGAGCGGTACGATCTGCTCTCCCTCTTTCCGGGCAGCTTTGATCACCAGATTATAGCCATTCTCTTTGATGGCTACTACCTTGATGATCTGTGCATCCGGATTCACCTCATCGTAATAGACCGTAGCCGTCGAATGATCGAAGATCAGGTTGCCTGTTGTCTGGAACCGGTAGCACATCTCCGCATACCAGCGTGCGGTGCCTGTAGTTACTTTATCGGTAATGCTGTCTATCTCTTCGCGGAAGAGGTCGAGCATGATCTCAAATGCGTGGATCGCTGTGGCGATCACATAGAGCCATAGATTCCATTCGGAAACTTTGGAGTGTGAGAACTTTATGTCTGTCTTCTCTTCGAGCGTGCGGACAATGCTCTCCTGGATGTTGTTTATTGTTCTTGCCATACTAATCAATCGTAAGTGGTTACTTCTTTGTCTATGTCCCGGATGATATTTTTCATTCTCCACCGGCTGTTCTCGTCGATCAGCACGGAGCTGCCCGGCATCACCGGCCAGTCGATGGTGAATCCCGTCTCCTGATCCACAGGAGAGGTATATACCGGATCATTTTCAAGTGTGGGGTTGTTGCTCAATATCTCGGCTATGGCTTCACAGGTACCGTATTCGGCCACTGCAATGTCATAGATCGTCTGGTTGGGGAGTGCTTTAATCTTCTTCATAATAAGCCTCTGTTGCGTCCATACTCACTTTCTTTACCTTCATCCCGTCTTTGGTAAACTCCCGGCGGATGCTGCGGTACAGGTTTTCCGGACCATTGTCGTTCAGGAAATTATGTGCACCCACTCCCATATCCGGAAACTCTTTGTAGTGTCCTTTATCGGCCAGCAACAGGTCTTTCTGATGCTGACGGGTACTTTCCGCATAGAAAATATCGCCCCGTGTCAGATCGATATCTCCCTCTTCCGTATGTTGAATGTCTCTGATCATACGATTGTATATCCAAATGTTCCTGTTACCGGTCCTCCCATAGAGGGAGCCACCAGTCCCACTGTATACGTAATCTCCATACTCTGAATGGCATCGATCACCGCATCCGCAATCTTGTCTGCTACTTTGTCCAGGGCCGCTTCGCGCCCTATCTCATCATCTTCCATCACCTGGGTGAAGGCATCTTTGATCCCTTTCTTAATTGTTGCTTTTACTAACATATTCTATCCCTCCATATAATTTTTCAGATCCTGTTGTATTTTCTCAAACTGGGCCAGATTGATGGGTGGCCCGCTGGGGCCTACACCTGTTGTCACAGTCAGTGCTTTGATGGCTGTCAGCAATTCGTCCAGTGTCTTTTTCAACCCGGATGAATTCCGGCTGAATGTCAGACCTCCGGTAGTTGCACGGATCAGTGCATCTCCTGCTTTCACTGCCATCCCCTTATCATCTATATCGATACTCACCTGATCTCCTTTTTTCAGGGTAGTACTGTCTCCATCTACAGTCAGCGTGGTATCTCCTTTTGTGAACTCAGCCTTTTCAGCGTCGAGCAGGAAAGAAGTATCTTCCCGTTGCCAGCAAACCTTCTCCTGATCCAGGGTAAACGATAATTCTCCACTGGTCAGAATCATCTTGTCTATCTCGGTAAACTGACAGACAAACAATTCGTTGCTTCCTCCGATGCGGCATACCAATACCAGGCTCTCTTTGCGAGGGATCAGCGCTACTCCCTGCTTTTCCGCATCTACGATGGCGCGCAGCCGTACGTCGTAGTAGTCCACTTTATTGTCCCGTCTCACCTGGCAGGTAAACTCCGTTTCGTCTACCTCTACTACCTCGGCCATGAACACCGTCTCTTTCTCGTTGGCGTGACCGAAAAATTTTCGTCTCAGTTCGTCTATCTCTCTGCTCATACCTTTCTTCCTATAGCTATGGTCCTTCTTCCTCCTGCAGGTACACTTTGTGCACCTCCTTCACTGTTTCCACTGTCGCCTCCTGCTCCGAAAGTGGTGGTTGTACTTTCGATGTAGTAGCTTCCCGTACGTTCCGGATAGTCCGGATCTTCGATCTCTGCCACCATTGCCGGAAAGGCAGCAGGTGCCAGGAACGTTTCCATCTTTCCTTCGTACCCGTCGTAGATATATCTGCTGTACTCTTCCTGGGCCAGTAATTTCAGCTCTTCCTGATTCTCCACATCGTAGTAGTAGAGGGTTTTCTCCTCACCTCCTTTTTTGCCGGCTTCCCCCTGTTCTCTCCTGCCATCTTTGTAATAGCAGATGGCTTTCACCAGAAGTGTCTTGTCTTTTTCCTGTTTGAATTTCAGGTCTTTGTTTTTGATCACGTTGTAGCCCATGCGGTATTTGGCCCTGCCGGTTGCAACTTCAAATGCCTTGCCCACATACAGTTTGTTATCTACATCAAAAAAGATCGTGAGTCCGTATTCCTTTTTGAGTTCCGACAGCAGCCATTGCCCGTTGTTGTCTACCACAAAATTTTTAAGTGTCAGGTTGGTGCAATGCCCGATCTTCACATCGGGCAGGGTAGCTGCCAGACACTCTTTGAGAGTAGCCGTTTTTGCGGAGAACGTACAAGGGGTGGAGCGTACTTTATAAAATTCATCTTCACATTCTATCTCCAGCGGTTTCTTATGATTGATCTGCTTCACATATCCGACAAACTCCTTCACCATCCGCATATCGTAGCCCATAGATATCGTGATCTTATCCTCCACATCGATCATCTGGGGCGTCTCGATATGTGTGGCAGGCTTGCCCGACTGCCTGAGCACGGCTGTCATGGGGATCTTTATCGTGGCAGTGGCTCCCAGGTCGTAGATACTCCTTTTGACCTCTATGGAATGTACAGAAGTAAAGGTGATCCTGTCCGCCCGGGAAGTATCCTTTTTTTCTATGGTTATTTCGCAACGAAGTGTGAACATATTCGTAATTTAATTAATGGTCATTTCAAAATTCCGGTCTGTCACCAGAGTCAGTTTCACTTTCTGAACTCCCTCTTTTCCCGGTTCGTTGGAGATGGTCATGTCTTTGATCACCACCTTGTCGTCCTGATCCAGAAAGATATCCGTCAGGGCACAATCCAGCACGATGGATTCGTTGTAGCTGTACAACTCATTGAGTTCGGCCAGTTCCAGATCCGGAAAGTCGTCTCCTACATATACCCCTTCGATCGTGATCTCATAATCCATGGTATTGATGAGCTCTTTCACAGTACCCACTCTGCCAGTCATTTTTGTCTCCACGATCGTTTTCTTGCCCGTGAAGGCTATCCTCGCATTGGGCACCTCATAGCTCTTGCGCAGCCGCGTCAGCGTGACAGGCATGAAATACCATCTGCCTTCCGCATCTTTTTTGCGGAGCACCGAACCCAGTTCGGTGTGTTTCCTGACGATGTGTTTCCCGGTGACCAGTCTGTACAGGTCATTCTCCTCAAACACACTGTTGAGTACATCTTTTATTTTAAAACTATCCTTCATATGCGCAAATCTCGTTTAATACTTTCATGATTTCATATCGGATCGTCTCCGTGCCCTGTCCGTCGGTATTGGCCACATGGATCACGATCTGGTCACACACACGGTCGATGTAGATCTGTCTTCCGGATGGGTTCATCTCTTCAGATCCCGGGAGATCTTCTTCTCCGGGAGCAAGCAGGGATGCCGGCTGCTCCATGGCATACATCTCGTCTTTCGGAGTTTTAAGTTCACCTGCCGCCTGGCCGGGCAGAGCCAACAGGAAAGGTATGGCGGCTGCCGCAGCTATTTTACGTACATTGAGCATGATATCCTCTATGTGCCTTTCGGACCCGGCTGTTGTCGGATGGTTTCCCACCGTCAGTTCCGGCTGGTGGGGTACGATGGCAAATGGGATGCTGTTGGCCGTGGTAGCTTCCTTATCTACAGTCTGCATCAGTGTATCTGTGACAGTATCCGTCTCTTTTTCTTTTTTTGAGAAGATCTGGTCCGTCTTGTTCTGGCTTGCATGGATGGCATCTTCCAGGATTTTTCCCTTTGTGGATAGCTGCCTTTCCTTGTTGTAATTTCCCGGCGCATCTGCCACTCCTGCCATCTCAGGAGCTGGCTTCCGGGAAGATACTTGCCCGGAGTCACCTATGAATCCTGCTTTCGTGTGTATATTCTCTGTTTTATTCATAACAGAGAGGTAATTGCCGTTGACCTCTGTTGCCCGGAGAGTTTCAGAGGTTTGCAGCAAACTATCGGCAACAATTACCTGAGACCGTTTTTCTATTTCTTCTTTTCCAAACACTTTTTCTGTTTTATCCAGATTCCCATGGATGGCCTCATGGAGCAGTCTTCCTTTTGCAGAGGCCTGCCGTTCTGTTTTGTCGTCTCCGGAAGCAGTTGCGATCTCTGTGAGATCAGATTCCGTTTTCGGGGAAGATATCAGCGTATCATCACCTGCAAGGCCTGTACTTGTCTGCACAAGCTCCATCTTGTCCATGGCAGAGAGGTAGTGGTTGTTTGTTTCCACGGTTTCCACAGCTTCCGGCAGTTGTAGCCATTCCTCAGAAGCGATAGGCTCAGGCTGTTGTTTCTTTTTCTTTCCGAAGATCCTGTTCAACTTCTCCCGGGTGCCACTGACCGCATCTCCCACGATTCTTGCCTGGGTAGCTATGTTGCGCTCTCTGTTGTAGTCTCTGGGAGCATCCTCCATACCTGCCATCACAGGTGCCGTTTGCCGCGAAGATACGCTGTCATAGTCAGGCATAACTCCTGAAGATACCAGTGCTTTATTGCCGTATCCTCCTGCCGGAGAGGTAGTCCCTGTACGCATGACCGGATCTTGTTCCGCACCATACACAGCTCTTTCTGCCTGTCGTGCAGGTACAGTAGTCTGTATCTGTACTGTTGCCAGTTTGTCCATAGCTGCCAGATATTCCGGACTGCCCTCCTGTATGGCAGATGGTATATTCAGGTCCAGTACAGGTGTGGCCGGGTGAGATATATCCAGATCACTGTCTATGGCCGGGAAAGGTGAATTTCCATTTCCTGTATGTACAGGCAATGCGTCCATTCCGGTTGGCAGGTTCACTCCGGAATCCATAAGGCCTTCCGGCAATCCGTTTGACATTTGATTTCTGATTCCCGACAAATCAATGTTGAAGTTTTGTGTGCTCTTCAACCGATCCAGAGCACCTTCGTTTATATCTCCGAGTTCAAAATCATTGTCCATAGCGGATCCACCTTCTCCCGGTTCGGGTTTATTCCTCCCTTTTTCTGCTCCCTGATTGTAGGTGTCTTTCCAGTCTACATTTTTGGTATTTTGATACATATTGTAACCTATACCTATGGGATTCAGGGTTGCCAATCCTGCTCCCAGATCTTTGGCCCCTTGCAAGGCTGCTACTTTTGCCTCCTTGAAATTTCCCCGGATTACTTCTGCAATAGCGCCTAATAGTCCTCCGAGTCCGGATAATATTTTCTTTATAGGTGATATGATACTATTTACCAATGCTCCACCAAAAACTTTCACTACTTCCCATATTCCCAATATGACCATGCGGAAGCCTTCAAACTTGTGCCAGCACGATACAACGGCTGCTATGACCAGCCCCAGGAGTGCTGCAATCCATACAAGTGGACATTTCATCAGAGTAGCATTCAGTACGTTTTGTACAGTAGTAAGCACTCTGCCTTTTACGGCCAGAATATCATCCCAGGTGGATTTGATTTTGGCTGCTATAGTCGCTCTGTTGTAAGCGATTGCAAGGAAAGCCAAAGCAGAAGCACAGCCTATGATCACAGGATCTCCTGCCTGTAACAATCCGAACCAATGATCCACAATACTGCATACATTCGCTACCGCAGTATATAGTCCCGAACCTATTACTTCCCCCAGAATAAGTGCCAGTTCGATGATAGGCATAAGAGTTTGTCCCAGTTGAGCCCCTGTATTTTTGAAGGTGTTCCATATCCCGGTAGACTTCTGTACGGCATTTGCCGAAAGAGCGAGAGCCGCCTGTGTCTCTCCGGAAGAGTTCCGTACTTCATTGAAAGCCGTTTTCAGACCTTCCAGATCCTGTGTCATCACAGAGAATGCAGACACAGCTTCCGCATCGGGTATACCCAGGTCTGAGAAGAATGAGATCTGTTCCTGTCTGCTCAGCTTTGAAGTAACAGTTTCTATATTTTGCAGGATGGCAAGCAGGCTACGCAGATTGCCCTCTTCGTCTTTCAGTTGTAGGCCTGCACCCTCCAGGCTTTCCTGTACATCTGCTTTCCCCAGCGCCTCCAATGCAGCCTGCAACTGAGATGCTGTTTTCTGCACATCATCTCCTTTGGAAGTCATGTAGGCAAAAGCACCGGCAGCCTCCTGGAAACCAACTCCCAGTTTGGTTGCGCTTTTGATGATGTCCGGCATCTTTTGGCCCATCTCTTTTATTCCGCTTCCTCCTATACGGGAAGCCACCAGCATAGTATCCATCACTGTAGCTGCCGAAGTACTTTCTTTGCCTGCGGCAGCCAGTGTTTCGGCCACTATTCCGGCCACCGTATCCAATTCTGTAAAAGAGGCTTTGCTACCCTTCAGCGAGGCTTCCAAAACCTGCATGGAGAGATCCACATCTTTGACCTGAGTGTATATCTTCTCAAATCCTCCCGGCAACGTTAGTATATCAGCCTGGTTGGACTGAGCCATTTCCCGGAGTTGTGTCCGGACATTTTCCATGCCCTCCTCGTCCAGTCGGGTGGTTACACGGATCTGTGCCAACCCCTCATCCAGCCCCATACCGGCTTTTACTGCATATTTCAGTACTTTCTCATACGGATTGCCCAGTTTTTTGATACTCACCATGTCTTTGAGCATCTGCTGGTTCCATTTGCTGAACCTCGTGCTGCTACTTGCAGTAGATTCCAACTTGGCAATCTGTGTTTCCAGCTCCTCAATCTTTTTGTTATAAACCTGTATGGCCTCGGTATCCGTGATGTCCAACAGCGCGCGCTCTTCTTTGAGCAAATCCATTTTGTCTTTAAGGTACCCCACGGTCTCGCCCGTAGCCGTCAATCTCTCCTGTAAAGAGGTCGTCTGCTTCTCCAATTTGGAGAACAGTTCCAATGCCCGGTCCGTGGCCACGGTCACCGTTCGTAAAGGTGCTGAAAGGTTGTCTGTCAGACTAAATGCATACATGATCTGTTGGTGTATTATTGGGTTATGTATCAGGACCAGATAGCCGGCTCCTTGTATTCTGTTTTTTGTTTTGTATCTTCTTTTTTGTTGGGTACAGGTGTGTATATATAAGGTGAGTCGGCAGGAGATTCCCGGAAGGTTTTCTATTCAGAGAGTCTTCCCGCCTGCATCACACTCATGGCCCATTCGGCCATCATCACCTGGTGTGCCCATTCTTCGTCCGATAATTTATCGGGATCCATGTGTAGCACGGCGCGGATGAGGGTGTCGGCCATATACAGCCATCCCCTCTTTTCCGCCACCTGACTACGACTTATAGCTTTTTTAGAGAAGCCTCCTTGATCTCGATCAACTCGGCCAACTGGGCCGAAACTCCCAGGAAGAGACTATCATCTGTCTTGATCTTCTCGTCTCCTTCTATCCAGCAATTGTTCAGTAGAATTTCGTTGTATTTCATCGGGTCTGCTTTTCCCACTACGGCTGCGGCACCGAGAGCCTTGCGGTTGGGTTTTTTCAGATAAGCCACATAACCGTCTACTTCTACCTGAAATACTTCTCCGTACTTCTCTTTCCAGTCACTGATCTTCTGTTCCATACTTTTGTTTTCTTCTTTCTTAGCCATTTTCTTCTGTTTTTAAAGGGTTATTTTTTTGTTGTCAGAGAATAACGGTCCGTGCTCTCCGCATCCCGGCAAGAGAGCCGGACCGTGGGTTGTGAGAGTAAATAAATTATTATGCCACGTTAGATTCGACATCCAGGGCGATAAAAGAGAGTGCGATCTCCTGTTGCAGGTCACCTTCTTTGATGCCGCGTGGGATCTCTGTAATAGACACATTGATCACCTTGTCGGTAGTCACTACTCCACCGTCGGGCAGGTAGGTCACGATCACATCGAAATCGATGTCTGTGATGTCTTCATACCCTTTGTCCTGGGCAGCGCGATCCAGCGCGATCAGTTCGCTTTGCAGCAAAGTGATGGTTCCTTCGTACTCTTTTTTCCCTTTTTGTATGCAGCGGGCCTTTTTGCCGGAAGCATACAACGCTTCTTTCTGGTGCTTTACCTTATATTCGATACCCCGGAGTCCTGTGACTTCCCGGCCCAGCATGGCCACTGTTACGTCTGCCCATGCATATTCATTACTGCTGAAAGTTGTTGCCATTGCTTATTCAGTTGGATTGTTAAGTGATAAATTGATGTTGATTTGTCTCAACGTACCCATCGGTACGATCTGGCAGGAAATATCCATTTTGCCGCTTGCCAGGATGTTCTGATCCGGATTGATATAAGCGGAGAACGAACTGATCTCGCTGCCCATAGCTGTATTCACCGAGCGGATGATCATTGCTTCGAAGTTCTTGCAGATAGACACCGGCAGTGTACCGCTGTTCTCATCTACCACTACATTGTCCAGGATCTCATCGATATAGGTCTGGTAAGCGATCACTACGGCTTTGTCTATGACACGTCCCAGTGACAGGTATCCGTAGTCGTCGGATACGGCAGTTGCCATGTGGTCACCATTGAGGTAATATCCGTTCTTACCTACAAACGTACGGTAGAAGATATAGCCGGCATCGTCCAGCAGATTCCATGCACTGTAGTGGTCTTCGGGCATACTGCCGTCTGTCAGGAATCCTTCCGAAGCAATGGCTCCATCACGTACACGTCCGAGGTTCTGCTGCACGGAGATCCTGGCCGCACGGCCCAGTACCTGGCCAATAGCCGCACTGTAGTAGTTGCTGTTGCCCAGCTGTCCGTCCGAACTCATGACTACGGCTACACGGTTGAAGCTGCCTTCGCGGGGCTGATACAGTCCGGTTGTCTCTCCATCCCATCCCAATGCGGGAATGAATACGCGGAAAGGAGCAATCTCGCTCAAATATCCTTCTGCCACACTGTGTGCTGCATCGATCGCTGTGATCACATCTTTGTCGAGGCCCTGTGACATCGTTGCCACATAGTCGTCTGCCGGATTGCGATTGATACCTACCAGCCGGATGCGACCCGCTGCAGAGTTGATCAGTTGTTTCAACGGAGAATCTCCGTCTTCGTCCGTCGTACAGATGTGCGTTAGCGTAGTCGCTTCACTCACCACCATCAGGTGCAATTCGGCACCCTCGCCGGCTGATGCATAGAATGCATTCACTTCTTTGTACACCAACGGGTTGTTGTCTTCATCCACACCCAGTTGTTTGAGATCCTGAGCCGAAGCCAGTACATAGACCTTCTTCAACTCCAGTGTACCCGTTACTTCACTACCGGTCAGGATCAACGCGGCAACTCCGTCATCAGAGAGGATGATAGCACCCATGTTGCCATTGCCCAGTGTAATATTCACATTTGGTAAACTCATAAAAAAAATTATTTAAAATAAGTGATTAATTTTCCTTTATTCAGACATTTCTGGTGGGTAGCCGCAGCTTGCAGGTCGTCCCGGAAGATCATCCGGTCGCTGGTCATGTAAAACCTTCGGGTGCGCGGATAGCAAGTCCGGTACTGCTGCAGGAAAGCAGGCTCCTCTTTCGGGAGATAGATATCCGTACAGTTCTTCTTTTTTTTCATAACATCTTTTTGTTTTGTATAATTTTATTGTTTCAATTCCGCCGACCTGCTTCGCCGGGTTTTACCCTTCCGCCCTTTCTCTTTCATTTTCCGGCGGTACCATCCTTCGATAATTAAGGAAGAGACGGAAGAGTGTTTAACCCCTTTTGAAAATGTCTGATGCAAAGGTGAGGAAAGATTTTGATTGCTGCAAGAGGCTCATTTTACGATGACGTTATAACGTTTCATGATGAAACTTTATAGTG
>DALZBD010000066.1:0-11812 GCA_031977515.1 Bacteroides sp.
TTTTTTATAAAAAAAGACCTAAATTGCCATTACACAAGCAGTTTATTCCCCTAAAAAAAGCCAAAATTCGAAGAGTTTTGCCCCATTACCTTCTCAGATCAGAGAATTCCATGTATATTTGTAAACTTTACGGGAAACGGTGACAGGAACAATGAACAACATCTTCTTGTTATTCCCACGAAGACATTCACGGATTATCTAATTTGAAATTTGATAAATGAACGAGACAAAAAATCTAATTGAAAAAATAACTGAAGGTATTCAGGAAAAAAAAGGAAAGAACATCGTAATAGCCGACCTAACCCAAATAGAAGACACGATCTGTAACTACTTTATTGTTTGTGAAGGAAACTCTCCCAGCCAGGTAAGTGCCATTGTAGATTCTGTCAAAGAGACAGCACGCGAAAAAGCAGGGAGCAAGCCCACTTTTGTGGACGGTCTGCAGAACGCCCAGTGGGTTGCCATGGATTATTCGGATGTATTGGTACATATATTCCTGCCGGAAGTTCGCAGTTTCTATGACCTGGAACACCTGTGGGCGGATGCAAAACTGAAAATGATTCCTAATCTGGATTAATTGACCGTTATGAGCGAAAACGAAAAAAAACCTAATAAAGTAAATGTGCCCCGGTTCAACCTGAACTGGGTATATATGCTTATAGCCCTGATGTTGCTGGGGCTGTATCTGACCAACGACGGCAGCGGAACAAGCAAAAGCATCTCCTACGATGAGTTTCAGCAGTATGTACACAACGGCTACATAAATAAAGTGGTGGCCTACGACGACAATTCGGTAGAGGCGTTCGTCAAACCCGAACATGTGAAGGATGTCTTTCAACAGGACTCAAATAAAGTAGGACGCAACCCGGTGGTACTGACAGATGCTCCCGCCCGGGAGAGTCTGGAAAACTTCCTACAGGCAGAACGTCAGGAGAGTAACTTCGACGGTGCTGTCAGCTATCCGAAAAAAAGTAACTACTGGAATGCGATTTTGTGGAATATCCTGCCTATCGCTTTCCTGATCGGTATCTGGATCTTCTTCATGCGTCGCATGAGCGGTGGTGGAGGTGGTGGAGCCGGTGGGGTATTCAACGTAGGAAAGTCCAAAGCGCAGCTTTTCGAAAGGGACGGAGCGATCAAAGTGACATTCAAGGATGTAGCCGGACTTGCGGAGGCCAAACAGGAAGTGGAAGAGATCGTGGAGTTCCTGAAAGAACCACAGAAATATACCGACCTGGGAGGTAAGATCCCCAAAGGAGCGTTGCTGGTAGGCCCTCCGGGAACCGGAAAAACCCTTCTGGCAAAAGCCGTAGCCGGTGAAGCCAACGTACCCTTCTTCTCCCTGTCCGGTTCGGACTTTGTGGAGATGTTTGTAGGGGTAGGTGCTTCCCGCGTACGTGACCTCTTCCGCCAGGCCAAGGAGAAATCTCCCTGTATCATCTTTATCGATGAGATCGATGCGGTGGGACGGGCCCGTGGAAAATCTCCTGCTATGGGGGGTAATGACGAACGGGAGAATACGCTGAACCAGTTGCTGACAGAGATGGACGGATTCGGCTCCAACAGCGGTATCATCATCCTCGCCGCTACCAACCGGGTAGATGTACTGGATAAAGCATTGCTGCGTGCCGGACGCTTCGACCGTCAGATACATGTGGATCTGCCCGACCTCAACGAACGCAAAGAGGTATTTGGCGTCCACCTGCGCCCCATCAAGATAGACGATACGGTAGACATTGATCTGCTTTCGCGTCAGACTCCCGGATTCTCCGGAGCGGATATTGCCAATGTCTGTAACGAAGCTGCCCTGATCGCAGCGCGTCACGGAAAGAAATTCGTAGGCAAACAGGACTTCCTGGATGCGGTAGACCGTATTATAGGAGGTCTGGAAAAGAAGACAAAGATCACCACCGAGACCGAGCGACGTACCATCGCCCAGCATGAAGCGGGACATGCCGGACTTTCCTGGCTGCTGGAACATGCCAACCCGCTGATCAAAGTAACCATCGTGCCCCGCGGACGGGCACTGGGAGCGGCTTGGTATCTGCCCGAAGAGCGTCAGATCACGACCAAAGAGCAGATGCTCGACGAGATGTGTGCCACGCTGGGAGGACGTGCGGCGGAAGAACTGTTTGCCGGAAAGATATCCACAGGTGCCATGAACGACCTCGAACGTGTGACCAAGCAGGCGTATGGCATGATCGCCTATCTGGGAATGAGTGATCGGCTGCCCAACCTGTGTTATTACAGCAACGAAGAGTATGCGTTCAGCAAACCCTATAGCGAAAAGACAGCAGAGCTGATCGACGAAGAGGTGAAACGTATGGTGAACGAACAGTACGACCGCGCCAAACAGATCCTCTCCGAGCACAAGGATCAGCATGCCCAACTGACACAGTTGCTCATAGAGAAAGAGGTAATCTTTGCAGAGGATGTGGAACGGATCTTCGGTAAACGCCCGTGGGCTTCCCGCTCGGAAGAGATCATGGCCGTGAAAGAGAAGAAAGACAATCCGGTGATCCCCATCAACAATCTGCCACAGGTAGAAGACAGCAGCCTGCCGCAGGAAAAGCTGGACGAAGAGAAAGACAACGAATAGAAATACTTTATCAGCGTTCTCTTTGCGGAAATGTATGCTGAGCAAGACCACAAGTTACCTGGATGAATAACTTTATCAAACGAGCGATTTTCGGAATATTGTTTGTCGGAATAGTATCGGGAGGGATATTGTACGGTTTCACTACCTATACGATCCTCTTTTCGGTCATTTCGGCACTCATGGTACGGGAATTTGCCGGCCTCCTCAATCAGTACAGGGGAACCTCGGTGCACGTTCCGCTCAATATGCTGGCAGCTGTGTTGTTGTTCCTTTCAATGACACTGACACCCGGCGACCTGTACCTGATGGGATATATCGCCCTGATGCTGTATCTGGTGATCCGTGAACTTTACCTGAAGCATACCAATCCGATCGGCAACTGGGCCTATACATTCATGTGTCAGCTGTTTATTGCCCTGCCTTTCGGAATGTTGAGTAAGGTGGCACTTTCTATAGGTACCTATGCTCCGATCCTTGCTTTTGCCGTATTTGCCCTGCTTTGGCTCAATGATACAGGAGCCTATTGTGTGGGAGTACTCTTCGGCAAACACCGGTTGTTTGAGCGCATCTCTCCCAAGAAATCCTGGGAAGGCTCTGTAGGAGGAGCTGTATTTGCATTGGCTACTGCCGCCGGTCTTTCCTGGTATTCCGACCTGCTCACCCTGCCTCAATGGTTGGGAATGGCGTTGGTGGTTGTGGTATTCGGTACCTGGGGAGACCTGACAGAGTCGCTGTTCAAACGTCAGATAGGGGTCAAAGATTCCGGCCATTTCCTGCCTGGTCATGGAGGGATTCTGGATCGCTTCGATAGTTCACTGCTGGCTATTCCGGCGGTATGGATCTATCTGGTCGCGATCGAATATATTTCTCCATACATCAGCTGAATGCGATATATACACATATTATAAAAAGGTCCCGGACAGACACATGCCATCCGGGACCTTATTTTATAAATAATGATCTGATTTACTCCAGATCTTTACCTCCATCTTCCACATCGTCTTCATCCAGTTCTTTATCTGAATTCTGATCGATGTTGGTTACATTGAAAACTTTCTCTTCAACCTTTGTTGTATTGCCATCAGGAACAATGTATTTCACTTTGATGCCTTTGGCTCCATCCTCCAATTCGTCTTCCAGAGAATTGAGATTGAAGGATACAAGTCCTTTTCCGGCATACCCTGTAGTGGTACCGTTCAGATTCTGACGATATTCCAGGTGAATATACCCATCCTCGGGAGATTCAGTCAATGTATTTCTCACCAGACTTACCCGGGTAGGTTTTGCAGCAGGATAAGGATAATAGAAAGAGACATTCAGATATCCGCCTCCGATCCACATACCTTCGTTCAGCTTCACAGGGTCGTTTCCGATCTCCTCTTCATTGGCCTCCGTGAGATTTTCGATCTGCTTGGTAAGAATATTGTCAATTCGATAGAACTTCACAGCCAGATCGTATTTGCCATAATTGTCTTGCAGGGGATTGAAAAGAGCCCATACACGCTGCCCATCTACGGGCTGATACCCATACGGATCATTGGTGACCGGTACAATGGTAGTTCCACGGTCGCTCCGGATGTAATAGATGTTTCCATCTATTCGGATCGTACCGATAGCCTGAGCAATATCTCCGATGGAATACCCATCGTCATCATCACAGGATTGCAACACCGGCAACACAATCGCTGCCAACAGCATCCACATCCATAAAAAATTTAATTTTTTCATAACGGTTATTCTACTATTTTCATTTTTTAGTTTACTTAGTAAACACAAAAAACGGGCATTTACTGCAACAGTCCATGAATTATTATAAAAAAACTATCTATTTTTCAGGTTTTTCACCATCTCACGGGCAGCACAAGCCGGTGCTCCCGGAGCCCCCAGACGTTCACTCATTTCTTTATAACCTTCTTTCTGCCTCTGTCGGTAAGAGTCATCCCGCAGTAAATGCTGCAGTTCCGCGCGCATATTTTCAACAGTCATGGTATCAGCTACCAGCTCACGAACCACCTCCCTGCCTGCGATCAGGTTGACCAATGAGATATACTTCACCCGGATCAGGATCTTTCTCAGGAAAGCGATCACCTTACCGATAGGTGTGTGGTAGCACACCACCTGAGGCACATCGAACAAAGCTGTTTCCAGCGTAGCTGTGCCTGAAGTCACCAAAGCAGCCTCTGCGTGTTGCAGCAAACGGTAGGTCTGGTCAAAGATCAGATGTACGGAAGTGCCGTCGATAAACTTCCGGTAATAGTCCGGATCAATCCCGGGTGCACCGCCAAGTACCAATTGATATTCCGGGAACTGGCTGGCTGCGCGGATCATATCGGGCAGATTGTCTTTGATCTCCTGCTTGCGGCTACCTGCCAGAAGAGCGATCACAGGTTTATCTTCCAGGGTATTGTCGTTCCGGAAATCCTCGTCAGAACGGGGATGTGCGGCAAGCCAGGCAGACACCTCGTCTACAGTGGGATTGCCTACATAATGGATGGGATATTTGTGCTTCCGGTAAAACTCCACTTCAAAAGGAAGTATAGAGAACAACTCATCTACATCCCTGCGAATGTTGCGGATACGATATTCCTTCCAGGCCCATATTTTGGGAGAGATGTAATAAAACACCGGAATCTTCGTATGTTCCCGTACAAACCGGGCGATATTCAGGTTAAAGCCGGGATAATCCACAAGGATCACCACATCAGGCTTCCAGGCAGCGATATCCTCCTTGCAACGTTTCATATTGGCAAAGATGGTACGCAGGTTCAGCAATACAGGTACGAAACCCATATAGGCCAGTTCTTTGTAATGCTTGACACGGGTACCTCCCACCGCACTCATCAGGTCTCCACCGAAGAAGCGGAAGTCTGCCTGCGGGTCTTCTTTACGGAGAGCAGCCATCAGGTGGGAAGCGTGAAGGTCGCCCGAGGCCTCCCCTACGATCAGGTAATATTTCATAATTTCCTTTCTATTTCCGGTTGTTGTCTATGCAGCATAGACGGATCTGCAAAGTATACCATCAATCCGCAGAGAACATCTCACCGATCTGACGCATGGCATGGTAAGCAGTCATATCTACGGTAGTAGGAGTAACGGCGATATATCCCTGACGAATAGCCCAATGGTCACGGGTCTCATCTTCCGGATCGTGATTGACAAACTCCCCGGTGAGCCAGTAATAATTGGCACCGTTGGCACGCGGGCAACACTCCCACTCACGTTGCCAGTTGCCCCGGGCCTGCGAACTTACTTTGATTCCCCGGATATCTGCCACAGCCGGCATATTTACATTCAGACAGACCAGCGGCGGCAATCCTGCCTCCAATACCTTACGCACGATCTCCTGTACAAAAGGTTCACAAGGTGAGAAATCCGCATCAGGACCGTGATCGTCCAGAGAAAATCCGATAGAAGGTATACCGTTGAGGCATCCTTCAATGACTACCCCCATAGTCCCGGAATAATGGACACTCACCGCGGAGTTATCCCCATGGTTGATACCCGCCACCACAAGGTCCGGCTCACAGGGAAGCACTGTGTTGCGGGCCAGTTTCACACAATCCACAGGAGACCCCGAACATTGATAAATGGTCAATCCTTCTTCCTGATGCACCAGTTTGTAATGAACAGGAGCATTTACTGTCAGCGCACATCCGTTGCCCGAGCGGGCAGAGTCGGGTGCCATCACGATCAGGTCGCCCAGCGGGCGGAGAAAACGGATCAGTTCATTGATACCTTTTGCCGACACTCCATCGTCATTCGAGACAAAGATCAACGGTCTTTTATTTTCCATAAGGGTTCATTTTTTCTACAATTCCTGCAAAAGTAACAAAAAGATGTTGTTCCGGCAATCCCGAAACATTTGTATACAAAAGGCTCTGTGCCCAGACCTAAAAATATTCTTTACCGCTTTGGTAGAAGTTTATTCTGTATTTCCCTGCCAACCTCATTATAGTCACTCTTTACATTTTACCAGCCGCAGAACGACTGATAAGAGACGAAAAGTGATTATGTGATGGCTGGTAAAGACAGAGAAAAAATCCAACCTCATGTAAAAAAGAGCCGACAAATCTCTGATTTCCTCTGCTCCTTATTACCCCGCTCCCCTGCACCCCGCAAGAGGTCAGTAACAAAGGTTTGTTGGCAAATCTTAATCTTCTGCAAGTGAGTTAAAATAGAGACAGGATTTCAAATTAATTATGTATATTTGTCCGTTCAAATAAGTAAACCAATACACGAGCCACAGTTATTAACAAATCGGGTGACTTATCAACAGTTTTGGAAAAGTTTCCTGATTTTAATAGGCACTAAAAGTTATTATCACTTATTTCGCAGCCAGTTAAATTCGAGAACATGGGAAAAATTATTGCTTTAGCCAATCAGAAAGGCGGTGTAGGAAAGACGACTACGACGATCAATCTTGCTGCCTCGCTCGCGACACTCGAAAAAAGAGTACTGGTTGTGGATGCCGATCCGCAGGCCAACGCTTCTTCCGGTCTGGGCGTGGATATCAAACAGTCGGAATGTACGATCTACGAATGTATCATTGACCGGGCCGACGTGAATGAAGCCATCCACGATACGGAGATCGACTCTCTGAAAGTAATATCTTCACACATCAACCTGGTAGGAGCGGAAATAGAAATGCTGAACCTGCCCAACCGGGAAAAGATCCTGAAGGAGGTACTGACTCCTCTGAAAGAGGAATATGACTACATCCTGATCGACTGCTCTCCTTCTCTGGGACTCATTACCATAAACGCGCTGACAGCAGCCGACTCGGTGATCATTCCCGTACAGGCCGAGTACTTCGCACTGGAAGGTATCAGTAAGTTATTGAACACAATTAAGATCATCAAGTCCAAGCTGAATCCAAGGCTAGAGATCGAAGGGTTTCTGCTGACCATGTATGACTCGCGCCTCCGCCAGGCCAACCAGATCTACGACGAGGTCAAGCGGCATTTCCAGGAACTGGTGTTCCAGACCGTTATCCAGCGCAATGTCAAACTGAGTGAAGCACCCAGCTACGGTCTGCCCACTATCCTGTATGATGCAGACTCAACCGGTGCGAAAAACCATCTGGCATTGGCAAAGGAACTGATCAACCGCAACAACAGCTAAACACACTATGGCACAGAAAAGAAACGCATTAGGACGTGGGCTCGATGCTTTACTTTCCATGGATGAAGTAAAGACCGAAGGTTCTTCCTCTATCAATGAGATCGAACTTTCCTGTATATCCGTCAACCCCAACCAGCCCCGCCGGGAATTTGATGAATCGGCACTTCAGGAGTTGTCGGACTCTATCGCGGAAATTGGTATCATACAGCCGATCACGCTGAGAAAACTATCGGAGGATGAATACCAGATCATTGCCGGAGAGCGTCGGTACAGAGCTTCGCTGAAGGCCGGACTGGAAACCATCCCGGCCTATATACGTACGGCGGACGATGAGAATGTCATGGAAATGGCACTCGTGGAGAATATTCAGCGGGAAGACCTGAATGCAGTGGAAATAGCACTGGCCTATCAGCATCTTCTCGAACAATATAACCTCACCCAGGAACGATTGAGCGAACGGGTAGGAAAAAAACGTACCACTATAGCCAATTACCTGCGTCTGCTGAAACTGCCGGCACAGATACAGATGGCTCTGCAGAACCGGGCCATTGACATGGGCCACGCCCGTGCCCTGATCACCCTGGGAGATCCGAAGCTTCAGGTGAAGGTATTCGAAGAGATCATCGAAAAAGGCCTGTCGGTACGCAAGGTAGAAGAGATTGTAAAAGCACTCAATGAAGGAGAGACAGTAAAAAGCGGCAGCAAGCAACTGGCTCCCAAACGCTCCCGGCTTCCGGAAGAGTTCAATCTGCTCAAAGAGCAACTCTCCGGATTCTTCCATACGAAGGTACAGCTGACCTGCTCCGAAAAAGGAAAAGGGAAGATCAGCATTCCTTTCAGCAATGAGGAGGAGCTGGAACGTATCATTGAGATATTAGATACATTAAAAAAGTAAATGACCATTTTATACGGATTAAAGAACATAAACCTGCGCCTGGCCCTGCTTCTCTGTGTGATACAGTGGGCAGGGATCGTTGTGTATGCCCAGGAACCTGTACAGGAAGGGGAAAAGAAATGGATCGATGAAACAGCCGGTACTCCGATCGATGAACCACTGGAAGAGCCGGGGCTGCTCAATGATACGGTGGGGGTCAACAGAAGATACTGGGAACGTACGTTGGAACACGAAGGATTGCCTGTAGACAGTGCAACGATAGACAGCCTGAGAGGCGATAGTCGTGTGCCGGGTCCTTTTCTGACCGTGGAAGAAGCCGATAGCATAGCTGTTCGTGACAGCATAGCCGTTATGAATCAGGTCAACCTCGAAGGGGTAGACGGATCGGTGATCCTGGATATAGAACATCTGGCAGTAGATAGCATCGCTCCTACTATTCCTCAGGATGTATGGAGACCCAACCCGGCCAAATCCACGTGGCTGGCACTGGTGATCCCCGGCGGAGGACAGATCTACAACCGGAAGTACTGGAAACTACCCATTATCTATGGAGGATTTGCCGGATGTGCATACGCCCTGAGCTGGAATACCCAGATGTACAAAGACTATTCACAAGCATACATTGATCTGATGGACAACGATCCCAATACGAAAAGTTATGAAGATCTGCTTCCTCCTGGTTATAGCTACAACGAAGCTCAATTGTCAGAAATATTACGAAAACGCAAAGATCGTTTTCGTCGTTACAGAGATATGAGTATCTTTGCCTTTATCGGCGTATATCTGATATCGGTGATTGACGCGTATGTAGACGCGGAATTGTCCGATTTTGATATAACTCCCGACCTGAGTATGCGTGTAGGACTGACCACGATCAACGACCATCTGTCCAACGGCCGGGCCTTCGGCGTACAATGCAGTATTACATTTTAAAGAAATATAGAGAACAGTTATCATGAGAAAAACACTATCCTTCTGTTTCCTGCTGAGCTTATTTCTCCTGAGCCCGGTGTGCGCCCAGGAGCAGAGTGTGGATGTGCTGATTCGCGAGAATGGCACAGAAAAACACGAGATCATTCAACTGCCGGTGAGCATGACCTATCCGCTGGATAGCCTGCTGAGCGACTGGAAAGCAAAGAATTACATAGATCTGAGCAAGGATTGCAGCACCTCCGATGTGAACCCACAGTTCAGTGACTCTGTATACATAGATCGTCTGGCCCGCATACCGGCCGTCATGGAGATGTCGTACAACGAAGTAGTACGCAAATTCATTGATATGTACTCCGGCAGACTGCGCAAACATGTATCTTTTATGCTGAGCGCCTGCAATTTCTATATGCCGATCTTCGAAGAGGCGTTGGATGCTTACAACCTGCCGTTGGAACTGCGCTACCTTCCTATTATTGAATCTGCCCTGAATCCGTCGGCCGTATCGCGCGCAGGTGCCGCAGGTCTGTGGCAGTTTATGCTCAATACAGGAAAGATCTATGGCCTGGAATCGAATAGCCTCGTAGACGATCGTCGCGACCCATTGAAGGCATCGTGGGCAGCGGCACGCTATCTCAGTGAGCTGTATGCCATCTATAAGGACTGGAATCTGGTGATCGCTGCCTACAACTGTGGACCAGGTAATATCAATAAAGCGATCCGCAGAGCAAACGGCGAGACCGATTACTGGAAGATTTACAGCTATCTGCCCCGGGAAACCCAGGGATACGTACCCGCATTCATCGCCGTAAACTATATTATGAATTATTACTGCGATCATAATATCTGCCCGATGGAGACCAATATCCCTACCGATACGGATACGATTCAGGTAGACCGCAAACTGCATTTCCAACAGATAGCTGACCTGTGCGGAGTGGAGGTAGATCAGATAAAGAGTCTGAACCCGCAATACAAAACAAATGTGATACCGGGGGATATCAAGCCTTACACCCTGAGACTTCCCCAGCAACATATCAGTGCATTCATAGACTGTCAGGACACAGTGTACAATCACCGGGCAGCAGAATTGTTTACCAACCGCAGAACGGTGGCAGTAAGCAACAGCAGAGCCACTACAAGCAGCTCGGCAGCAGCCGGCAGCGGTGCCACGTATCATACCATACGCAAGGGAGAAACTCTTTCTGTCATTGCCAAAAAGTATAGGGTCACAGTGGGTCAGTTACAGGCATGGAACAATCTGAAGAATACAAATATTACTGCCGGTAAACGTCTGAGAGTGAAACCTTAATAGTAGTTTACATTATTTCCGGAGTTTGAGATATGAAAACAAATAAGAACATGGAGCCATTGGAGTTGGAGAAGAGAGAGAGGAAGGATGAAGAGCTGATCGAACAGACCTTTCAGGAGCTTCTGAATGACTATTTGAAGACCAAGCACCGGAAGAAAGTCGATATCATCACCAAGGCCTTCAACTTTGCCAACCAGGCACACAAAGGAGTAAAACGCCAGTCGGGTGAGCCGTATATCATGCATCCGCTGGAAGTAGCGAAGATCGTATGCAGCGAGATCGGACTGGGATCTACTTCCATCTGCTCGGCTCTGCTGCACGATGTAGTGGAGGATACAGATTATACCATAGAGGATATAGAGAATATATTCGGCCCGAAGATCGCTCAGATCGTAGACGGGCTGACCAAAATATCCGGAGGGATCTTCGGAGACAAAGCTTCGGCACAGGCCGAGAATTTCAAGAAGCTGCTGCTGACGATGTCCAGTGACATCCGTGTGATCCTGATCAAGATTGCGGATCGCCTGCACAACATGCGTACACTGGGTTCGCTGGCTCCCAACAAGCAATACAAAATAGCAGGAGAGACACTCTACATCTATGCTCCGCTGGCCAATCGCCTGGGACTGAACAAGATCAAGACGGAACTGGAAAACCTCAGTTTCAAATACGAACATCCGGAAGAATACAAAGAGATCCAGGACAAACTGGATGCTACCGCGGAAGCACGTGAAGAGGTTTTCAACAACTTCACGGCTCCGATACGGACACAGCTCGACAAGATGGGGTTGAAATACCACATCCTGGCCCGTATCAAATCGGTATATTCTATCTGGAATAAAATGCAGATCAAGCATGTGCCGTTTGAGGAGATCTATGACCTGCTGGCGGTGCGCATCATCTTTGAGCCCCGGTATCCGGATGAAGAATTGAACGACTGTTTCGATATTTATGT
>DALZBD010000067.1:0-11795 GCA_031977515.1 Bacteroides sp.
ACACCCTCCGAAATAATGGAACTGGGGATGGGGCGATACTCATCGTTCATATACCGTGCGAAGTGCCGGAAGGCGTTCAATGCCGATTGGGTTCCGGTTTCATATCCTAAGAAAGGGAAAAACGGATTGATGTACTCCGCCTGGTCATTGGCCCAAACTGCCGCATAATAGGCTTCGCCGCCGGGACCATGCATTAAACCTCCTTTTGTATTGTAGATACTTTCGGCGCCACGCAATTTGGCAAAAGCAAACATGGTGTTGAGTGTTTGATCGGGTGTATCCAAGATCAGGTTACTCCACCATTGGTCTATCAGCGCCTGCCGACTGGCTTTCTCTGCCTGAATGTTTATATGCGCAAAAGGGGCATCGTTTAGTTTCTGTCCACTGAAAATGGCATAGAACTCCAACGTTTCTCCGGGCTTGACTTCAAACGTTCCGCTTTTGGAGAGACGAGCCTCCATACGATAAGCGCCGTATACTCCGGCTTCTTCCGGTGTAGTATATTTCACCTTCCAATCCGGAATACGCATAGTCATAGGATTCTGCGTATTGTTCTTAAACGTATACTCCTCACAATAGTAAGCCGAATGGGTAGAAGGATAGAACACGCGGGTCAAACCGACAGCATTCTCTACTTTCTTCCGTCTGTATATGTGACTGAACGAACTTTCAACAGTCATAATGCCATTAAAGGTGATATCCTTTACCTGCTCGTCGATGAGGGTCAAATCGTCGATAGTCACCATCGCAGGAATGTTTACCTCAAAGCGTTGCTTCAGGTTATTCTGCGTTTTGTTGGGATGCATGCGCAGCATCGGGAACACTAAACTCCGGTTCAGGTGAAAAGCTCCAAGTGTATTCACACCATACCGCAGTACAACCGACAGTTGCTGTCCACTCATTTCCAGATGATCGGAGTGTGGGATATTGTTCTTTATCTCCCAGCGGATGGCTCCGTCATCCTGTATCTTCCACCGATCCGGCGATTGGGCCAAAGCGATCTGGGAAACAACGGCTAAAAGAGCCAGTCCTATTATTCTTACTTTATTCATAGGTTATTTTTTAAGGTTAATCAATCATTTTCACTTCCAATATAGCACTTTCAAACTGTACCGATAAGGGGTTTGTCACTCCCTTTTCCATTAATTCCCTTCCTATATATTCTCCCGAAGTAAAACGGGGAGTTGCTCCTTGGGGCAAACTGATCTCCCGGATGCTATATTTCCTGGTTGCATCCAGTCCGTTCAGCTTGACTACAGGCACATTTCCATCTTCCGTCTGATACAGGTAAACAACTGCTTTTTTCTTGTCCCTGGCCACATAGCTAAGAGAAGCCAGGGGAGTTTCATAAGGCGAAACCAACCGATACAGTTCTCCCTTCATGACCAATTCGCGAAGACTCTCTTTATAAAGCCGTACGCCATCGGCCAATTGCGCGCGCTCCTCGGGAGTTGCCTTGTCCAAAGCCAGGTCGATACCAAAGGCGCCGCTGAGCGCCACGTCGATAGCCAGTTTGAGGTGACGTTTTCCCATGCGTGTTACATGTGCCGAGATGGTGCTGGCCGGAAAGAAATGACCAAAGCCCCACTGAATCTTGATCCTGCCCAACGGGTCTGTATTATCGCTCGGCCAGAAAGAGTGGAAATATTGCATGGAGCCGTAATCCACACGTCCCGAACCACCCGCACAAACCATACCCATCACATCGGGAAACTCTGTAGCGAAGCGATCCATTAAGCGGTACAACGCCCAATTATAATCAATCAACAGGTGGCTCTGCTCCTGGGGCGGAAGATAGGTTGAACCCGGTTGTGTAACATATCGGTTGCAATCCCACTTCACATACGAAACGCCCGGATTGGGGCGGAGGGTATTGTCAATAACATCCCATTCATACTTTTGCACCTCCGGACGGGTCAGGTCAAGTATCTCCTGATGGCGTCCCAGGATGGGATCACGCTTTTGTTGGGTGATGATCCATTCGGGATGTTTGTTGTAAAGTTCACTTTTAGGATTCACCATTTCGGGTTCCAACCAGATACCGAAGCCAATTTTGCGTTTGTTGGCTTCCTTAGCCAGGTAAGACAATCCACGAGGGAGTTTCTTGGTCGAAACCTGCCAGTCGCCCAACCCATGCTTATCATCGTCACGGGAATATTCGCCGTTGCCAAACCAGCCATCGTCCAACAAAAAGAGTTCTGCGCCAATCTGTTTGGCACCATCAAACAGCTGGGTCAACCGCTTCTCGTCGAAGTCGCAATGCGTGGCCTCCCAGTTGTTCAACAGTACCGGACGGTCTTTGTGAGGATCGCGAATAGAATAATCCATTGCCCAACGGTGGAATTTACGGCTGGTTTCGCCTTTACCGTTCCGACTGTATGTCCAAAGGATAGCAGGTGTAGTAAAAGTCGCGCCCCGCTCCAGGTAATACTGAGAGCCGATGGGATTAATACCCGTCAATACACGCAGGTTGTTGTTCCAGTCTACCTCAAAAGCCAGTTGGAAGCTGCCCGCCCATTTCAACGAAGCGGCAAACACTTCGCCTTCATTTTCACGTGCTTCATGGTCGTAGGCCAGGATGAAGGAAGGGATACGCATTTGATTCGCTCTGACTCCAAGCTTTGAATCCAATACTTTGATGCCTTCGCTCAACCGCTCTTCCGACAAAGTTGCTTCCCGCTTATATCTCCCTTTGAACTGGGAGAGCCAGTACTGGGAAGATTTCAACACAGGAGAAGCCGAAGCATACCGGTAAAGCACCACTTTACCGCCCCGTTCGTCCTGACGGATGGTGTTCCAGATCTCCATCATGCTTGCCGACTGGTAACATTTAATATAAATATCCACAAAGAAGGCATACTCCGGATCGCGCAG
Organism: Bacteroides sp.; assembly: GCA_031977515.1. Classification (GTDB taxonomy): domain Bacteria; phylum Bacteroidota; class Bacteroidia; order Bacteroidales; family Bacteroidaceae; genus Bacteroides. Next base: position 2,875 of record DALZBD010000067.1, read on the forward strand.
CGAAATAGTGGTCAGTTGTACATCGTCCGACTGCCGCTCTTGCTTGTGGCTCACATAATGCAGTTCTGTCGATGTATTCCCATCTGTGTGGGTGGCCTGAATAGCCGGCTCGGTGATCACTCCATTTCCATACGGTGGAAGAAACTCCCACTCGCGCGAGGGCAGGGTTTTGGGCAGGATCACCGCCTTGGACACATCGCCGAAATGTAATTGATAAAGACGATTATCGCTACCCACCATCAGGCTTAACTTCAAATCGCCGGATACGACATCAATTTGCTGCTTAACAACCTCCTGCCCCTGTACACGAACAGAGAGGCAGAAAACAATAAGAAACAGAATACTCAATTTATTTTTCATATATATGTGTGTGTGTTCTTTTTATTCTTTAGTCATAAATTTCCAGTTCACCGTGGCTATGGTGTTGGGCTTACCTTTCTCTGCTTTGGAAAAAGTTCCTTTCAACACACCATTCTTCTGACGTTCTACTTTGATGTCTCTCCAACTGTACATTCCTTTTTCATAATCGAATGTTTCGCCGTCGTCATCATACAAGCGATAGCTTCCGTTGGCCTTGCCATAGTGCCGTATCGTCAGGTTCACCTTTTCTGTGGCATCGGGTGCGTGCAATACAGGCTCCATCATCGGGAGAATGGCTCCGTCCTTTACATAGACAGGGATACGATCCAGCCCCGGAGTCACGGTTATCGTTTCGCCATTGCCGGCATATTCGCCTGTATAGAAGTCGTACCAATCGCCTTGGGGAAGAATCACGCTGCGGGTGGTTTGCCCCACAAACATCGGAGCCACCAAGAGATATTCTCCGGCCATATACTGATCCTTAATCTCTTTGGTCACCGCTTCCAGGTAAGGATTATCTTCCAGGTCACTGCTCTTGACTTCGGAAGAAACGGCCTGCTCCGGATTGAATCCGGGCTCCAGGTTCATCGCGCGGAAAGGAGGAATACCATCAAAATGATAACGGGCAAACTCCGTATACCAATAGGGCATCATCTGCATTCTGAGTAGCGCATATTCTTTCACTTGCTCTGCTACTTCGGGAAACGACCAGGGTTTAGTGCCGCTGGCCCATGCATTGATCATGGCCATAGGAGAGAAAACGACAGATTGGAAACGACGCAACCACTCTTCCGATGTCTTGGAGCCGCGCACCTCGGGAGTCCAGAGCACACCGCTGAAACCGGAATTGATGAGGGCGGTAATAAAGTCCTGGTGACTGTAATAGTCGTTATAGATCACGTAAGGGAAAGAATTTCCTCCGGCATTCGAGGCACGAACCAAACCGAACGTACGTTGATTGCGCTTCTTGTAGATGTCGGCGGTTGTGCGTTGCACCCACAAGCCATACGTTTGCCTCATCTGCTCGGCAGAGATACCGGAAGGGAAAGTCGCGACATCCGGCCAGAGGTAACGGTCATAACCATCTACTTCATCTATCTTATATCCGCTGACACCGATACTGATATGGTCGTTCTCCAGTTTATCCTTCCACAACCCGCGGGCCTGCTCCAGAGCCAAATCGGGAACAATGCCACACCACACCGTATGCGATCCGCTAAGCGGATACATCGCTTTATAGAGCTGTGAATGGGAAGAAACATACGGATTTGTCCACAGGTTGATGCGCACCTTCTTCTTCCTCATCTCTTCTATAAATTCTGCGGGATCGGGATACCGTCCGTTGTCCCATTCGAAGGTACAAGGATAGGCTTTGCTTTGCCAGCCGGGTTCCAAACCGATAAAGTCCAACGGATATCCTTTCTCTTCAAAAGCATTGGCCTCTTCGATCACTTGCTCCGCGGTATAAAGTTTCTGGGTGCGCTGAGTGAAACCCAATCCCCATCTCGGAGGCAAGTTACCTCCCCCACAAAACAGATTGTAACGGCGCATAACGTCCATGGGTGTGGGACCGGCAAACAGGTAGATCTCTACTCCTTCGGCCGGTACCAAAATGGAAACCGCATCCGAATAGGGTTGCGACGCCCAGGTTTTGTCTGTATTACGATCCTTTTCCACAGGAGCATTCGGACTGTCTTTTCTGGCACCCGACCCGGCATATACCGTCAGGTAACGAGCCGAATTAATCAATACGCCATAGCCTTTACTGGATAAATAGAAAGGCACAGGAGCGTGTGTGCGCCCATTGTCTTTCCCACCATAATGGTCTACATGCAGATTCAGTATTTTACCGCGCTGATGTACGGTCTGGAAGTTCAGTCCAAAACCGTAGAGTTGTTCCTTGCGTTGCAAGGGTATCCGGAGAGCCGTTTTCCCATCTTGTATATTTCCTACTATCTCTGATGCCAGAGCCGGCAGTTGGACTTGCGGAAGTCGGCTGAACCCCTCCTTTTGAGGCGTGCAACCGGCTACACTCAGTAAAGAATAGGCTTCGGGAGTGCCTACTACTCCTTTCCATACACCGGGTTCAACCTGTTGCCAGGCAATCTGTGCCTGCATAGGAATCAGGCACATCAAGCACAGGAATGCACCTACCCATCGTTTTACGTTAACTGATTTCATACTTTTCTTTTTGTTTTCAGGTATTATATTCTTTATTTAATCTGGGCTGCGAAACCACCATTTCCCAACATCTGCACCTGGATTGTATGGGCAGTTCCGTCTGTTTGTTCATAGTCAAAAGTGTCTTTATCTTTCCCGTCTTTGATCAGGGTAAATGCTTTACCAACGCAACCTTCGGGCAAGGTGAAAGTAACCTCCCGCACCTCGTCTTTCCCGTTAATGCCTCCGATAAACCAGTCTGCCCCTTTGCGGCGGGCAATGACAACGAAATCGGAAGGATAACCGGCCAGCAGGATACTTTCGTCCCAGGCGGCGGGAACGTCTTTCAGGAATTGTTTCGGAATCCCGGGCAAAGCCAGATAGGCCTCGGCACGATCGGCCAGGCATTGGAAGCCCGACTCAAAGACAACAGACAGGGCCAACTGATGCGCCATCGTTGTACGGCGGAAAGCCGTTACACCCTGACGGATCTTATCGGAGAAGGTAACCGGTGTATAGTCCATTGAACCTACAACATTGCGGGTAAAAGGTACTGTCGCGTTATGTTCCGCTGCGCGGTCACAGCGTTCCTGACGCCCTAATGTTTCACCACCCCGGATGGCTTCGGTCGTCAGTAGATTCGGGTACGTGCGTTCAAAGCCGCGCGGAAGAGTTGCCCCATGCAGGTTGACCAATAAATGAAAGTCGGCAGCATCTTTCAGGATAGCAGGATACAAGCGGATAACAGCTTGTTTGTCCGTATCGAAGAAGTCTACTTTAATCCCTTTCACTCCCATTTTACTGATGCGTTCCATTTCTGCTCTGCGCAACTTGCTGTCGGACATCAACCGCCGTTGAGGCGAATCGGTTTCTGTTGCACCTGCTCCCGAATGATACCACAGCCAAACGCCTACGTTCTTTGTCTTGGCATATTCCACCACACCTTCTACTCCTTTACCATCCATAGTGGGCCAACCGGCATCGATCAAGGTGTACTCCCATCCCATTTCATGGCATAAGTCGACATATTCCAATTGTTTCTTATAACTACGGGGCGACGATCCGTCATACCACCAGCTCCAAGCCGAACGTCCCGCTTTAATCCACGAGGTATCTCCAACAACAGAAGCTGGATTCAGATGAGCAACGATCTGTGTAGCGAAAATAGTATTCAACGCTTCGCCTACCACAATAACCCTCCAGGGAGTAAACCAGGGCAGATTAGACACAGGCTCCACAGCATCGGGAACAATCGGTTCTTCGGGTTCCGGGAAACGGATCTTGTATGCGCTTCCTGTTCCTGAATTGTCAACATGCGTAGCCGGATAAGATCCATCCAGAAAAGCTTCTGTGATCATCATCCAGCCGCTCTCTGTTTGGAAGAGCATAGGGAAAGCCCAACCTTTATCATGTTTCGGTTTGGAATTGACAGGGATTCCATTCATACTATATTGTTCATAACTCGGCTTGTGACGATCATTCCAGTCGTAAGGATGAATCCAGGCTTTTCCGTCAGTAGGTACGGCAAACTCGGTGAACTCTTCTTTTATGATATTCGTCGCTTCTCCTGCTCCCCGAAAGCCATAGCGGAAGGCAACGCCATCATCGAATGCTCGTATAATCAATTGGAAGTCAATGGCAGTTTCGCCAATGAAGGTCAGGATCATTTCTTTGCAACGATTTGCCGTCGATAGCTTTTTCCCTGCTTTCAGTTCATACGCTTCGTCGATATCCGAGACCACCACATCCTTTATCCGGGTGTTCTTTCCATAAGCATGCTCATTCATGATCGCTCCCAGTTTGGACGATTGAATAGCCGGCTTATCTTTATAAAAGACTTTATACTGAAGTTCAGTCTCTTCTTCACCTGTTTTCACTGTTTCCACGATGAAACGTATGTTGCCATCGGGCGATTTCACTTCCCATGTATCCTCCTCAGCAGTACAGCCGATACATAAGATCATTAAACCAAAGATTAACAAGAGGTTATTTTTCATGCTATTTATTTTTCAATGTAAATTTAACTACATATCCTCCGCCACTTCTCATCACACCGGTAAGCGAATCGGTTTTCCGGCAGAATACCCGCTCTTTTTTGATAGATGCACCATCGCCCGGACGATCTTTGTAAACGGTTCCTTCATACCATCCATCGCCCAAGAAAGACAAGGGAAACTGTATGGTGCGCGCTTCGTTCGCATTTAATACAGCCAGATACCAGCTATCTCCTTTCCGGCGTGCGAAAGCAGCCGTTTCTCCGATCTTGCTATCCGGTAAAACAAGGGTCTCGTCCCAATCTGCAGGCATGCTCTTTAGTATATCAACCGCCGGATTATCCAGCATGGCTTGTGGGTTTGCTCCGAAGAAGATCACGGAGGAGTTAAAGATCAGAGCCGTAGCCACCTGATGGCACCAGGATGTTTCCAACCGGCGCTCGTTAAAGATAACCGGGGTATAATCGCCTGCTCCGGCCACCAACCGGGTAAAGGGGAGTGTGGTGTTGTGGATGGACCATTCGAATTGGTTCTTGCCATACTCCAATCCGTATATTCCTTCCCGTGTCATTTCATTGGGCCAGGTACGTACCTCACCGGTCGGCTTATTACTTCCATGAATATTGAGCATCAATTTATGTTCGGCGGCTTCTTTCAGGCAATCCTGGTATACGTCTACAAACTCTTTGGATTCATGGGAGAAAGCATCGAGTTTTAACCCGACTACGCCCAATCGCTGACAACGATCGAACAATTCTTTCCTTTTCTGTGGGTCACGCACGTCACGGCCATGTCGCCACAACCAGATCTTTACACCGAATTGTGCGGAATAATCTACCAGATCCTTGATCTGCTCATCCGTCCACCGATACCAAAACGCATCTACTGTGTTGTATTCAAACCCTAACTCACCGGCCAGTTTAGAAAACTCTTTCATTCCTTCAACGGTGCGCGCACCGCCATCCAGCCAGCACCACACCGAACGACCGGGCCTGATCCATTCGGTATGTATCCCTTTCGGGAAAAGCTTTTTATCGGGAGCCGGAGAAAGATTGGTTATCAAATCGGAGTTTACCAGACCATTCAATCCATCTGTTACGATAATACTACGCCAGGGAGTGATGATTTCTCCTTTAATTGCGGCAGGTTCAGCCAACCGGATGGCTTCTTCCAGACTATAATCGTGGGCAAAAGGATAACCGGCCGGTTGGGCATGCCCCAATCGCGTTACTAAACCCCGTTTACCATCTGCCTGCAAGGCCATCCCTGCATAATTCTTTAACGCTGCTTCTGTGATGCAGAGGTATCCCTGATTCTCCGGCAGCTCAATGGTGATTGGCGGTGCCGCCCACTCACCGGCTCTTATTTCCGTGATTTCCTTTTTCCGATGAATGCCTTCGTAGTGCGCATACATGTCGTGATACCAGACATGGCTTCCGGCAGGGATAACAAAAGTCGTGGCTTCATCAGGGGTACGCATATCGTTGTTTTTACCCAGAAGCAGTATACGAAATGCCACGCCATCATTATAAGCTCTGGCTTCCAATGTATAGGGATCACCTGCCTGTTGCACGGTAATCTTCATTCCGTTAGCTTTATTTATTGCCAGGGAATGGGCGCCACGAGTTGGGTATTCTTCATCAATCTTGTAGTATTTCGGAGCAGATAACCGACAGTTTTCTGTTAATACTTTACCATCTACAGAAAAGACGATAGGTGAATCTTCCATTACTACCTTGCCTGCCTGTGTTGCATGAAAGTACAGACCGTTTCCGGCTGTAAATAGCTGAAAACTTATCCTTTCATCCGGGCTTTTTAGTGTTATCGGCTGCGCCATTGTATAAAGGGCACAACTACACCACAGCCAAACGAGATATAATCGGGATAGCCTCATTCTATTTCTTCTATTCATAGATTTCCAGGTCACCATCTTCACAAATAATCTTCGGACGGGCATCCGGATTCTTTAACTCAAAGGTTACATTCTTTAGTTTCAGGCCTTTGACATGGCGTGCCCATACGCCATACGCAGGGATTTTAGGACCAAAGGTTTTAACCTCAGGATATTGGTCAATGGCTTCGGGAACCTTATGAAGCGCATCTTCTTCTGTTCCTGTACCCAATAGACGGATATGGATGTTCTCCAACGTCAGGTTGGTGATATAATGTCCGGGGATACCTGTGATCAGTATACCCGACGGCGGATCTAATTGAGCTTTATCCGCTGCTACGGCTTTAACGTTACGTATGGTCACATTTTCAAATGTACCTATAGCCTGTTGGGTATCTTCGTGTTTGCGGAAAACACTCAGGCGTGCTCCTAAGCGGAACATCATGGGTGTACGGACTTCATCCATCGTGATGTCTGAGATTTCCACATTGCGCAAATTTGCGCCATCTACAGAGAAGAGTTTAATACCTCCATTTCTGGTATCATAGATGTGACAGTTACTGATTTTAATATTTTCAAAATTCCCCATAGATTCCGTACCCATTTTGATACCTGCCTGATTGGTTTTCAGTTTCATATTAGTAACGACAATGTCACTGCATGCCATCTTGCTGGAAGTGGTTTTGAAACATAGTGCGTCGTCACCACTGATGATATCGCAATTGCTGATACGTACATGCTGACAACCATCGATATTAATACCATCGTTGTGAGCGACTCCTACACTGCGGATCACAATATTATCGATCGTTACATTCCGGCATTGGAAATAGTGTGAAGTCCAGGCGCCGGCGTATTTCAGTGTCACATCTTTTACTGTTACATTTTCACAACGTACCCACCGGAGGAGGAAAGGACGTAGTCCCCAACGTTGCCCCTCAGGCCGTTTGTCTTCTTTAATATGCTGTTCTTTTAAAGCCGATCCTTGTCCGTCGATACTTCCTTCACCTATCAATGACACGTTTTTGGCATCAACAGCAACCAACAATGCCCAACCGACATCTATACCCAACCCTTCGGTAAAAGGATCCAGGTTATCGTATGCCTTATAGTCGGTCGTTCCCAAAATCAACGCATCCTTTTCTAACTTTAACGTCACATTATCTTTCAGTACAATGGTAGCCGAAAGATACGTACCGGACGGAACAATCACAGTTCCCCCACCCGCTTTGTGGCAAGCGTCAATGGCTTTCTGAATAGCCGGAGAATCCAACCGTTTTCCATTTCCTTTGGCTCCGTAGCTTTTAATGTTGTACTCCTGAGCTTGAAGTGCTCCTATCGACATCAGTAATCCTAAAACTACAATTAATGTATTTTTCATGATGTGTTTTTTATTGGTTATTTATATTTTATATATACTAAAATGCAATTCCTGATAGGACAAAAATAGAAGAACAAGGGGACGTAGATTTATAAGATTTTTCCAAATGCTTATGAATTTGTGTCAATAGAGGGAAATTATATCTAAAAGGAGCAAGAAGAGAGGGTTTAAACACAATCGGCACGACGAAACAACTTCCGCCGTACCGATATCTATCCTGAAAAATAAATCACTCAGAGCCTGTTTACATTTTACTCGTATCTTTATTAAGGTCTGTATTTAACTTCGTTGACCGTTGGTTCGGCTGATTTTTCTATTTTTCCGGAGATAATAGTGAGCTATTTGAGACTGAAAAAGAAAACAAACAGTCGAAAATAGTACTAAATAAAAAAACGAGCAACCTGTAAACAGGCTCTAAGGTTTCTGAGTATAAATAAGTTCGATGCCTTCGCCTGTACCCAGATTACGAGTGTACTTTTTATCCGTCGCGTTATTCCAATGCTCCAGAACTCCCAGACTCTTTACCCCTGACCCATCGCGCTCCGGATCATAAAAAGTACGGGATAACGGGTTATCAGCCAGAGCCGCCTCAACCAGGTACATATCGCAATAGTCGACATCTGCCATACGGGGAAATTCGGCAGAAAGAAAATCAATACCCACCGCATCAATAGCTACACCGTCCTGTGAAGCAAACAACGAACAGGGCCAATTGCTATTGAATGGAGTCATTTTCCATTTACCCGAAGGCGCTCCATTCACTTTCTCGGAACCGTAAAGGGCATCTATCAGGAAGAGCATGGTTTTCTGTCCCAGGTCTTTATGCGCCATATAATCGGTAAAGGTCATATAGCGGGGTTTTCCACCCCGGTCCTGATTGAAGTTGTTGTGAGCATTTTTCCTGAAATTAGTGTGAATATCAGTTACCCCATACCAGTTCTTGGCACAAAGGGTAACGCCTTGTCCGCCATGGCCTTTCATCAGTGAAACATTGATAAGATAATTTGCTTCCAGCGCACAGTTGGCCAACCCACGAGCGAGCTTACCATTGTCTTTGGAGTAGGGTATAGCCTCTTCGGTATACGTAGCAGCTACACGCCCCTCACCACCATCATGTTCCAGATAGATAACATCG
>DALZBD010000068.1:0-11756 GCA_031977515.1 Bacteroides sp.
TTTGTTGATCTATATTTTGTGTGTTTTTATATATAATATATGACATAATAGAGTAATTTCAACGTTCATTGGTGTCAATTATCAGATAATGGTCATGACCGTAGGGAGTAATTGTAAATAGTAAATCGTCCAACGTTCCTTAGTTGTTCATAATCAGATAATGGTCATGAAAGTAGAGAGTAATCGTAAATATCTTTATGAAACATATTATAATATTAGGTGATGGGATGGCCGACTGGCCGGTGAAAGAGCTGGGAGGGAAAACCCTTCTGCAGCATGCTCATACACCTTATATGGATCTGCTTGCACATCAGGGACGCAGTGGACTGCTAAAAACCGTGCCTGACGGATTCCATCCGGGCAGTGAGGTGGCCAACCTGTCGGTACTGGGCTACGACCTGCCTACGGTCTACGAAGGCCGTGGATCGTTGGAGGCTGCCAGTATGGGGATCGAATTGTATCCCGGTGATATGGCGATCCGTTGCAATCTCATTTGTATCGAAGACGAGAAGATCAATAATCATTCGGCCGGTCACATTACTACGGAGGAGGCTACGGAACTGATCCATTATCTGCAGGAGAAACTGGGTAGTGAGAAGGTGTGTTTTCATGCTGGTATCCAGTACAGACACCTGCTGGTGATCCGTGGAGGAAACAAAGAACTTGACTGTACGCCTCCGCACGATGTACCTTTGCAGCCTTTCCGGCCTCGTCTGGTGAAAGCACGTTGTCCGGAAGCTCAGGATACGGCCGATCTGATCAACGACCTGATCCTGAAATCTCAGGAGTTGCTGAAACAGCATCCGATCAACCTTCGTCGTACAGTGGCAGGCAAAGACGCGGCAAATAGTATATGGCCCTGGTCGCCGGGCTATCGTCCGCAGATGGCCACACTTTCCGAAACATTCCCTCAGATCCGAAAAGGAGCAGTGATCTCTGCCGTCGATCTGATACAGGGGATCGGACGGTATGCCGGACTGCGCACCATCCTCGTGGAGGGAGCAACCGGACTGTTTGATACCAATTATGAAAACAAAGTGGCTGCTGCTCTGGAAGCACTGGAGACCGATGATTTTGTCTATCTGCATGTGGAGGCCAGCGATGAGGCCGGGCATGAAGGCAATGTTTCGCTGAAGATCCGTACCATTGAAGACTTAGACAGTCGGGTGGTAGGGCCTATCTATGAAGCAGTGAAAGAGGCGGCAGAGCCGGTGGCTATTGCCGTGCTTCCCGATCATCCGACACCTTGCGAGCTGCGTACACATACTTCCGATCCGATCCCGTTCCTGATCTGGTATCCGGGTATCGAAGCCGATGAGATAGAGACCTACGACGAAGAGGCTGCCGCGTCCGGTAGCTACGGATGTCTGGAGAAAGACGGGTTTATGCAGGAGTTTATGAACGTATGATCACATTCCCCGGGAAGTATTTCCGGGAGCAAACAATGAAAAACAATGAAATACTATAGTACGAATACAATAGCTCCGGAGGCAACTCTGGAAGAAGCTGTAGTCAAAGGACTGGCTTCCGATAAAGGTCTGTTTATGCCTGAGCGCATCAAACCTCTTCCCGCTGAGTTTTACGATACCATCGACAGGCTCTCTTTTCAGGAGATCGCGTATCAGGTGGCGGATGCTTTTTTCGGAGAGGATGTACCTGCAGATGTATTGAAAGAGATTGTTTATGATACGCTTTCGTTTAATACTCCGCTTGTGCGGGTGACAGATTCGATTTACTCTCTGGAACTTTTTCACGGTCCGACACTTGCATTTAAAGATGTGGGTGGACGTTTTATGGCTCGCCTGCTGGGATATTTCATCCGTAAAGAGGGCAAGAAGGATGTCAACGTACTGGTAGCCACCTCCGGCGATACGGGAAGTGCGGTAGCCAATGGATTCTTAGGTGTGGAGGGCATTCATGTATATGTGCTTTATCCCAAAGGTAAGGTGAGTGAGATACAGGAGAAGCAGTTCACTACCCTCGGACAGAATATTACTGCTCTGGAAGTAGACGGAACGTTCGACGATTGTCAGGCTCTGGTGAAAGCTGCGTTTATGGATGCAGAGTTGAATGAGAAACTCCTGCTCACTTCGGCCAACTCTATCAATGTGGCCCGTTTCCTGCCGCAGGCATTTTATTATTTCTATGCGTATGCCCAACTCAAAAAAGCGGGCAAAGCCGATCAGGCAGTGATCTGTGTGCCCAGTGGCAACTTCGGAAACATCACTGCCGGACTATTTGGCAAGCGGATGGGACTTCCCATCAAACGTTTCATTGCTGCTAACAACCGCAACGATATCTTCTATCAGTATCTGCAGACAGGTGAGTATACCCCCCGTCCTTCGGTAGCAACGATCGCCAATGCCATGGATGTGGGCGATCCGAGCAATTTTACACGGGTGCTGGATCTGTACGGCCATTCTCACAAAGACATTGCAGCAGAGATCAGTGGTGCCACCTATACCGACGAACAGATCCGTGAGACGGTGAAGGAGGTATGGAAGAGTACCTGCTATCTGCTCGACCCACACGGCGCTTGTGGCTATCGTGCCCTGCAGGAGAATTTACAGCCAGGCGAGACCGGAGTGTTTCTGGAAACAGCCCATCCGGCTAAGTTCCTGGAGACTGTAGAGGAGATCATTGGCAAGAGAGTAGAGATCCCTGCGAAATTACAGGCTTTTATGGCAGGTGAGAAGAAGAGTCTGCCGATGAGTGGAAAGTTTCAGGACTTTAAGGGTTATCTGTTATCGCTCTGAAAAATACCGGTTTGTGTGTAGTTCGATATTGCGGGCAAACGGAATGATATAGCAACAGCTTGTTTATCCGATGCATAGGAAAAGCAGGCTGTTTTTTTATTATATCATTTCATCCATTTGTCCTTTGTCCATTTGTCCATCGGGAGTTGTACTCCCGATGTTTCTACTATAAGGACTTATAGTCCGCTATAACCTATATTATTAGTAGAAAGCCGTATCTATCGGAGTGAAACTCCTCATAATAGATAGTCGGGGACTACAAGTCCCCTCCAGCTTAATCTATAAGCGGTTGGTCTTTATCCCAATCAGCCTGTCTATCTCCTGTATTGCTTTCTGAAACCGTTGCTCCCAGTTTCCGGAGATTTCAACGATAGATATCTGATGTTTTTTCAAGACCTCTCTGTGAGACCGGTCCAATCTGTTTCTGCTTTCTTCAAACATCCGTGTACCATCCTGCACAAATTCGACATCGCTGTTGAGGTAGAGATACAGATCGGCTTTGTTTGCGTCATAGATATCCCGATCTATTATCAATTCTTTGTGAAGCGAAAAGCGGCTGTAGGATTGTGTAATGTGGATATCGGTATCTATGATGATCAGAGGTGAATCACCGGTTTCTGCTTTGCGGATGCGTCGGGCGTGTTCATTGGCTACCCGGTACAGATCGTCGATGGAGAATTCGTTGGAATCCGGGATAAGATCGCGTCCGGCTTCGTAAACAGCAGTGGCACCGTAGTGGTTGGCAAGCTTTTCGGTAAGGGTCGTTTTTCCGGTAGACTCTGTGCCCAGTATCACCACTTTTATCACCATAGAGGATTTGACTGCATCCGGCAGGAAGTGCCAGCAGGCAAACAGATCGGAACGTATCCGGGTGGCGGAGACAGGTATTTTGTTCCTGTTCTGATCAAAAAGGATATGTCTGATCCCCATATATTCCGCCACATATTCTCCGTAGGGCTCTGAAGTCACCACGGTGGAATGATCGGGAAAAGAGTGTTTAAACACTTCTGCCCATACCCGCGAGATCTCTTTTGAAGATTCGGACGAATTGGGCAGTTCGGATTCTTTGTAAGGGAAGACAAGGACTTCGATCTCCGGACAATCGGAAAATGTCTCTTCGATCCATCTTTTCCGTAGTTCTCCGGAAATAGTTTCCTGATCACTGGCACATACCAATACAGAAAGAAAATCCACCTGTGCCCGTGCAAAGCGGATCAGCGCTTTGTGGCCTTTGTGAAAAGGAAGGAATTTACCAAAGACAAAACCTTTATGCATGGGATTGTTTTTTATACCAGTTGTACAATCCGTAAGAGGCGATAAAGAGCAGCACCACGTATTCCAATGCGATGAAATAGATCCCCTGGAGGTAATAAAGGACAATGCAGACAACGTTGTTTATGACCCATAAACCCCAATTTTCCAATTTCTTTTTTGCAAGAAGGATAGTAGCCACAATGCTGATAACCATCACGAAAGAATCTGCATACGGATAGGCAGAGGCTTCCTGGAAACCCTGTGGAAAGATCAGGTGTATCTTACTGAAAAAATATCCTGTAAGTAGCGTACCAGACAAGAGGATCAGAAAGGTATAGATGCGCCCTCTGGTATTCATACTTGTTATTTTTGTCTCGTTTTCCTGCGACCTCCATTTGTACCAGCCATACAGGGAACTGAAGAAAAAGACAACCTGCAGAAACATATTTGCATAGAGTTGTACCTGAAAGAATATCACGAAAAGAAACAGTTCATTGACAATGCCGCTGGGCCAGGTCAGAATATTTTCCCTGGATGCCCAGTAAACGCATAACAGACCAAATACTGTTCCTGTTAGTTCTGCATAACTGAGGGGATAACCGAGTATCTCCATACAGATATTTTGTATATCGAACATAAACTAAAGAGGGAATTATGTTTTACGTATACGCATCTTTGACCTCCAAAGATACATATATTTCTGGTTTTTTAATTCCTGCTGCCGGTTGATCTGTTATAATTACTGATCGGCAGAGTGGATTACAGCAGAAGGGAAAACAAAAAGGTTCTTTGTCACTTTAGTTGAAAAATTACCGGATTGATTCTTGCTTTTTATCCCTTCCAAACAAAAAGGTGCATGAGTATGCACCTTTTTGTTTGGGGAATTAAATATACCCCGGATTCTGTTGTTCACCTATCGCCGGATTGGTATTGATCTCATTCTGGGAGATCGGAAGTACAAGTTTATCGTATTCCCGGTCAATGGTCTCGGGTCGACCCTGCGAAGGAACTCCCCCGAAATCATCATTGAACCGGATGGTCCTGTTTTTGCGTATCAGGTCGAAGAACCGGTGTCCTTCTCCATAGAGTTCTTTGCTGCGTTCGTCCAGGATCATATTGTCTGTGATCGTTGCAGCGGTGGCTTCTTCCAGGTTGGGCGAACGGCGCCGGATCTGATTCAGATAGCTGGCAGCGAGTTCCGGATCGCTGTCGGATTTGTTCAGCGCGGCTTCCGCGGCGATCAGATAGATCTCGGACAGACGTATGACTTTGATATTGACGGCCGAAGGTGTTTCTTTTCCATCTCCTTCGCAGGTTACACCGCCCATGTATTTGTAGCAGCATCCCAGACGTTCTGCAGAAGATTCGTCGTAGCTCATCACCCCCCAGCGAACATCTTCTTCATCTTCTCCGAGACGTTCGAGAAAGTAATCACTGGCCATGAAATACCCGGCAACACTTCCGATGTGGTTTCTGCGCATGTAGTAATATCCAAGTGAAGAACTCCCCTGGTCGCCTTCGTTGGGATGGATCTCTATTTCAAAGATAGACTCGGATTGGTGTTGCTTGCCCCAGGATTCTACCCATGCCGATGGCTCATATAGGGAATACCGGTTGCTGTGGATGATCGTTTCCGCTGCTTCCAGCGCACCGCTGTAATCTTCCATATATAACTTTACACGCGCCTGGATACCCAGGTTGGTATAATAGCCTATGTAGCCTTCCTGGTGACTCTTGTTGTCTTCCAGTAGTTTCCGGCCTTCGGTAAGATCGCTGAGTATCTGTGTATAGGTCTCTTCCACCGAATTCCGGGTCAGTTTGGCATCGTAAGGCAGTGATTTTGTCACCACAGGAATGCCGTAAGAGGATCTATCCCTGCCGTAGGGGAGTCCATACAGGCGTACCAGATCGAAATGAAACAAGGCGCGTAAGGTAAGGGTCTGGCCTTTGATAAAATCATATCCACTCTCTCCGGCGGCCTGCAGACGTTCGATGTTCTCCAGTAAATTATTGACCTGTGCAATGCGGGTGTATCCGGTCTCCCACATATCGAAATAAGTGGATGTGGTGGGAGTGTGACTGAAGGTGTAAAGTGCGTCTTCTCCCCGTCCGGCAGAGTAGATGGTCAGGTCTCCTCCTTTGGCATCGGCATACAGCATCATCCTGCGTCCGTAATAGTTGATGGAACTCATCGAACGCATGATACCATTCATGATCTCTTCCGCCTCCTGCACGGAGTTGACGGCATCTTCCGCCTGCGCGGAGTTGGTCGGTTGCATATTCAGAAAATCATCACATGACGACAACATCCATATACCGGTAAGTAACCAGGTAAGTATATATATTCTTCTTTTCATTGTATGTTTCTCCTTTCTTTAAAAATCCAGTTCGATACCGAAAACAAATGTTTTGCCTATGGGAGTTTCCCAGCCCCGCGTACCGTATTCGTTCACTTCCGGATCAGCTTCTTTGTAGCGGGAGAATGTCAGCAGATTGGAAGCATTGAAATAGACGCGGGTTCTTTTGATGGCTGCTCTCTCAGTCAGTGCCTTAGGCAGGGTATAGCCTACGGATAAGTTTTTCAGCCGGAGGAAACTGGCATCCGAGATCACGCGTGAAGTATATTGCAGGGCATCTTTCGGGTCGTTCCCGTCCAGTCTGGGCAAAGTCCCGTTCGGATTTTGTTCGGTCCACATGTTTTTGTAATAGCTTCTGGCACGCATTCTTTCCCAGTAATAACCATCTTCTGCCACATCCCTGTAGGCACCGTCGTACAGGCTTCCTCCTATCTTGTAGATAAAGTTGAGCCCGAGATCTACTCCTTTGTAAGACACGGTCGTGTTGAATCCACCGTATAGTTTGGGAATCCCGTTTCCGATGATGGTATAGTGGGCACTTGCATAGTCATAGGTGGCTCCCCGGCCGTTGTGTTCAAAATCTCCTTTCAACGGATTGTCGGGGTCGTTTACATAATATATCCCTTTGCCGTTGGTCTTATCGACGCCTGCCCATTCGTACCCATAGAAAGCAAGTGTAGACTCTCCTTCCTGGTAGATATACTGCGCCCGGCCGTCGCTTGCCGTCGGGTCTTTCCAGATGATATCTTCTCCGTCATAGAGTTTGGTGACTTTGGAACGTATGTGGGTGGCGTTGATCCCGGTACTCCAGGTCCATTCCTTGTTCCGGATAATATCGCCTGACACTTCTATTTCGATCCCTTTGTTGTTGATGCTGCCGATGTTTTTGAGAATGGAAGAAAATCCTGTAATGGAGGATATCGGTAGGTTCTGTAGCAGGTCTTTAGAGTCCCGGTTGAAGTATTCGATCGTTCCGCGCAGACGGTTGCCGAACAATCCGAAGTCTACCCCTATATTGGTGGTGTAGTTGGTCTCCCAGGACAGTTTCTCATCTGCAATGGAGGTGATCGTTCCACCCGGATTTCCACCGTATGCTCCGGTATAGGTCACCAGGTTCATGTATCCGTAGTTGCTGGTCGGTAGTGTTCCGTTGACACCGTAAGAGACTCTTATCTTCAGATCACTGATTACCGGATGGTCCTGCAGAAAACTCTCGTTGGCTACATTCCATGCACCTGCCACAGACCAGAAGTTACCCCAACGGGTATCCGGGCTGAGCCTGGAAGAACCGTCGCGGCGGTAAGAAGCCGATGCGAAGTAGCGCTCGTTGTAGTCATAATCTATTTTGGACAGGATAGAGACCATGGAATTGCCCCATTTGTAGGCATTGGCGTCCAGTGTTCCCGCGGTGGCTACCGTATGTACTTTGGCCGGCAGGTTCTGACCGGTGGCCCGGGTAAAGTCCGTCGTGTTCTTTTCTGCTTCGAAGCCTACGAGCAGACCGATCCGGTTCTCCTGGATGCTGCGGTTGTAAGTAGCGGTCGTAGAGGAGACGAATTTCTCATAGGTCGTACGTATCTCATGTACGGTGCCGTTGGAAGCGGTGCCGTTGAAGTGGTTTTTACTGTAGTATAGGTGGTCTCTTACATTCGTATGGTCGTACGAGAGGATGGACCGGACATCCAGTCCTGGTAGCAGGTGCAGTGTCAGGGTCTCCATGGCAGAGAATTTGGTACTGGTGGATTTGTTGTCCCATTCCTTGTCGTAGTACAGATTGTTCCGGCCATAGCTTCCGTAACGATCTGTCCAGTCTTCACCGGTTTTGTAGTCGGTAGGCCAATACAGTCCCCAGTTGAGGTTGCGCGTCTGCATGAAGTAGTTAGTACTTGTATTGTTGGTATCATTGTACCCCGATGTATGGGTCTTTGCAAAATTTACGTTGGAGGCAAATTCAATGATCTTTCCGATCTTCTGGGAGAGGTTGACCCTACCGGATATACGATCGAAACTATTTACTCTCAATCGTCCTTCGTCTTTTGTGTAAGAGAGGGAGGTATAGTAATTGGTAACGGGAGTGGCTCCACTGACCGATACATCGTAGGTCTGATAGACCGCGGTGCGGAAGTAGGCATCTTCCCAGTCGAAGTATTTCCCTGCGCGTCCGGAATTGTCGTAATCACCGATAGTCACATTCTCATACAGTCCGGTGCCGTTGGTGATGAAGGCATATCCGTGTTTGTTGAATTTGTCATTGAGCCGCCTCAGCGCATCTGTATTGGCAGCTTCCGGGCTTGCTCCTTTGGAAGTATTGTAGTCATGAAAGACCATGTAAAGCATATTCACCTGTTCCTGTGTGTTGGCAGCTTCGTAGTTTTTAGTAGCCCAGGTGGGGGTGAACCCTACGGATGCTTTGAAGTTGACCGATGGTTTACCCTCCCGTCCTTTCTTTGTCGTGATCAGGATCACTCCGTTGGCAGCACGTGAACCGTACAGGGAAGAGGCTGCCGCATCTTTCAACACGGAGATGGATTCGATGTCCGACGGATTCAGTGTATTCATCACGTTGTTGGTAGCATACGTGTAGTCGCTCAACTGTCCGGTATTTCCGGAGTTTACCGGCACACCGTCCACTACATACAAGGGTTCGTTGGAAGCATTCATCGAACCGATCCCACGGATACGTATGCTGGGTGCGCTGCCTGCCTGTCCGGAGGAGGAGGTGAGTTGCAGGCCGGCGATCTTCCCGTTCAACGCATTTTCGAAACTGGTAGAGGGCAGGTCTTTGATCGCATCTGCTTTGACCAGCGAAGCCGAACCGGTAAAACTACTTTTCTTTGCTGTACCGTAGGCTACCACCAATACTTCGTCGATCGTTTGTGAATCTTCCCGCATCTCTACCTGGATCAGATGGCGGGCATTTACCCGGATCTCCTGTGTGGAGAATCCCAGGTAAGAAAAGGTCAGTGTGGAGCTTGGTGTACAGGGTATGGTGAAGGCTCCGTCCATATCTGTGACTACTCCGTTGGTGGTACCTTTTTCCAGTACCGATACTCCGGGGAGCGGGCTGCCCGTCTGATCCGCAACAGATCCGGAAACCGTCCATTTTCCCCCTTGTCCTTGTGCGGTTGCTGCTATACCTACAGCAAATACACCCCAAATCAAGAATAACAACTTTCTCATCATCAATCGTTTGTTTTGTCAATTTCTACTAAAAACAGAGGTTGGCCAGGGACATGCTTCTGCATGCCTGAGGTTCAGGTATCGGAAATGAAGTTTATAATCAAACTTATCTATTCAGATTGCTTTATCAATATGTGCGCTTTGTGGAGGTATTCGCGTCAAAAATAGTATATATAGATATAAAAATCAAGATTATTGTAAATAAAATCAATGATTTGTTAATAAAATGAGTGTTTTGAAGCGGGCTTTGGAGTTGGATCCTCCTGTTTTATGTATAAGGTGAATAATTATTCATTTTCAGTTGACTCTGGGGAAGCAAACTGTTTTCTTATGTTTATTTCGGATATATGCGTCGGGAGTTGCTCAATTAACAAAGATTTTTTATTTTAGTGGAAACATAAATCTTCTTTATCCTGTTATGAGAAAGACTCATACCCTTAAAAACAGATGTTATGTTGGAGAATATACTGGACATGGTAAAGAATTATGCCCAGGGAGCGGTGGCTACCCAGGCAGGAATACCGGAAGAGAAGAAACAGGAGACAGTGGAGGCCACTACGGAGGCTGTAACAGATGGATTGAAGCAGCATTTCAATCTTTCCAACCTGTCTAACCTTGCGGGGCTTTTTTCGGGAGGTAAGAATGTTCCGGCAAACAGTGGTAATCCGATTATGAGCAGTATACAGACCACTCTGGTAAATACACTTGTACAGCGGGTGGGACTGTCACAGGGGATTGCCAGTTCTCTGGCTTCGAATGTAGTGCCTGCGTTAATGAATGCATTTACACAGAAACTCAATGATCCCGGAGAGAAAGGATTCAGTCTGGATTCATTAGTGGGTGCTTTTAGCGAAAATGATTCTAAAGAACATGCAGATAGCGGAGTGCTGGGTACTCTGGGCAAATTGTTCAGCTGACAGTACCTGTTGATCGTATTGGTGAGAGTAGTATATGGATAGATTTGTTTCATTAAGTAAGAAATAGTATGCATAGAAAGTGTTGTAAAATGAAGGAGAGAGAAGCCTGGATCGGTGGTGGGGCACTACTGGCAGCGGCAATCGGAGCAGGGGTGTTTGTATATTTCAAATGCAAACGTACCATCCCTAAAGGAGCGGTGGCAGTGAAACCGTTTGATGTAAAGAAATACATGGGGCACTGGTACGAGATTGCTCGTCTGGATTATATCTTCGAAAGATGCCTTAATAACGTCACTGCTTATTATTCGTTCAATCCGGACGGATCGGTGAAAGTGATCAACCGAGGATACAACTATAAAAAAGACAAGGATGTAGAATCGGAAGGTAAGGCGATCTTTGCAGGCGATCCGGAAGAAGCGAAACTGAAAGTGACTTTCTTTGGCCCGTTCTATTCGGGATACAATGTGATCGATATTGATCCGGAATATAAATATGCGTTGGTGATCGGTGAAAGTCATCATTATATGTGGATCCTTTCCCGTGAGAAGAGCGTACCGAAAGATATCAAAGACCGTTTTTTGCGTAAAGCAGAGGATCTGGGATACGATACTTCCAAATTGATCTGGACCAAACATACATGGTAAGTACGAGGCAACAGTAGATGGCGTCTTTGCCCTCTACTGTTTTCGGGTACCTGGTATTGCATTCTTTAGGTGGGGCTCTGCATTGAAAATGATATACATACGCGAATCGTACATGTCTGACATGTACGATTCGCGTATGTATATCATTTTCAGGGTAAGAGAATAAGAAGGAGAGATATTTGTCTGCGCTGTTGTCTGCAAACTGTTTCGATTAAATTCCTTTCTATAGTTTCACATAGTTACCTGAAAGGAGTTTGAAACAATATGCTAAAGGAGGCTTAAAATTCGACCTGTTTTAATAGGTAGTGATAAGAGAGATTCTTAAAAACTTTCTGTGCGGGAATAAGTCTTGATATCATCTTACCTTCGGCGTCTTTTTAAGAATAAAACTATTACAAAAGTTTTTTATACCATGATGAGATATTAAATAATAATATTTCGGAAACACTCTTTTCCATTCATAAACTATCCGTCGAATAAACTCGGATTTTCTTGATTTATCAGTAGTATGTATTTGAGTTTTAAGATCCATATGATGAATAATCGATGGCAGGATGTTGTAGATCAATAAATCAAACTCCCAGGGATGCTGCAGTTCACAATCTATAGGTCTTTTTATAACCGGAACAGGAGCATAAAGTTTATTCA
>DALZBD010000069.1:0-11739 GCA_031977515.1 Bacteroides sp.
CGTCACGCTGAAAAAAGTAGCGATCAGGTAACTTTTGAACGATCTTTTCATCAGTTCCAGGTCATTGATCCCTACCGAAAGCCCTATGCCCATAATAGGACCCATCAGCGGTGAAATAAGCATCGCTCCGATAATGACCGCGGTAGAATTAACATTCAGTCCCAGAGAAGCCATAAAAATGGCCAGGATCAAAATCCATAGATTGGCCCCTCTGAACTCCACTCCTTTGCAAATGGAGTCTACCGTAGTGGCTTCGTCATCTTTGTCCTTATTCAGGTCGAGATATTTTTTCAGAAAGCCTTTTATTCCGGATAAGTAGTTTTGTCTGAACTTCATTTTATTTTTTCCTGAATATCTTATTCACCACAGGTATCTCACTCAAGGGCAAATCTTTGCGCACCACATACCAGACAAAGAGTCCCAACAGGAGGGTACGATAGATGAGCCGCAAAGGCAGATTCTCTATAGGTACATACTCACCTGCCGTGTAAAGGACGAGTGTAAGTCCCACATAAATACCTATTCCTTTCATATCGTACCGGATCGGATACTTCTTCTGTCCCACCAGGTAAGAGAGAACCATCACCACAGCATATCCGCAAAAACCTGCCCATGCCGAAGCTATATAACCGTAGCGAGGCACCAGGGCCACATTCATCGCAATGATGATCACCAACCCGACCAACGAAAAATAGGCTCCCCATTTCGTCTCATCAATAAGTTTGTACCAGAAGGAAAGATTGAAATAGATGCCTATAAATATCTCCGCCGCCATAGCAATAGGAACGACCTTCAACCCCACCCAATACCCCTTGTCGGGCAGAATAAACTTGAGAATGTCCAGATAGAACATCACAGCCAGAAAGCCCATCAGTGCAAAAATGATGAAGAATTTCATGGCACTGGCATACATGGCCCGGTTGTCTTTTTCCCGGCTTTTTCCGAAGACAAACGGTTCGTAGGCATACCGGAACGCCTGTGTAAACATAGCCATGATCATGGCCACTTTGCCCGCCGCACCGTAAATACCCAATTGTACCTGTGCCTCTGCCTTGTCTGCAAACAGCAACGGGAAGATGATCTTGTCAATGGTCTGATTCAGGATACCGGCTATGCCGAGGATCAGGATCGGAAAGGAATAGGAGAAAATACGCCGCCACAACGGGAAATCAAAGACATACCGGAATCCCCGCAACTCCGGAATAAACCAGAATGTCTGGGTGGCAGTAGCGATCAGATTGATCAGGAAGATATACCTTACCCGGTCCGTTCCATCGTACCAGGTCATCAGGTCCGGAAAGCGGATCTGCAACCAGGGGCAGATCAACAGCACAAAAATATTCGCAGCCAGCGTAAAAAGGATAAAATACATCTTCACCGCCATGAACTTCCACGGCCTCCGCTTATAGCGCAGGTAAGCGAAAGGAATACTCTGAAAAGCATCCAGAGCCACTACGACCATCATCATCATCAGGTATTCGGGATGGCCCGCATAGCCGAAATCAGCAGCGAGAGGCTCACAAAAAGGAAGGCACAACAACAGGAAGAGCATAGAAGAGACTCCCACAGAAACCAAGATGGTGGAGTAGACCCGCTGCGGATCTTCCTCTTTCTTATTGGCAAAACGGAAAAACCCGGTCTCCATCCCGTACGTCAGCAGCACCATCAACAAAGCGGTCAGTGCATAGACATTGGTGACTACGCCATATTCCCCACTGGTAGCAGGCATCACGTAGACATACAAAGGTACCAGAAGGTAGTTCAGAAAACGTCCTACTATGCTACTCAGTCCATAAATGGCAGTCTCTTTGGCAAGTGATTTCAGTTCAGCCATGAAAATATATACATCTTCCGGAAGTATTCCGGTTTATTTTCTGATCATTGAATGGGTATCCGGAAAGGAGCCTACCCTGTTTTTTCTATTACATTCCCAAGGCCCTACAGCCGTCTTCATCCGAAGGAAAACATCTTCAGATCCTTTTCCGGAGAAAAGATCCCCCTCTATCCGAACAGGGATTGCTGGTTATCAAACCGGCTTCTTCCCAGATGCTTGTAAGCAAGTTCCGTCACTTCACGCCCACGGGGAGTTCGTTTAAGAAAACCTTCTTTGATCAGAAAAGGTTCATATACCTCTTCTATTGTACCCGGATCTTCCCCCAAAGCAGTGGCTATGGTAGTCAGTCCCACAGGGCCTCCCCGGAACTTATCTATAAGGGTACAGAGGATCTTGTTGTCTATCTCGTCCAGTCCGTAACGGTCGATATTCAGCGCTTCCAGCGAATACCGGGCAATCTCTACATCTATCGAACCATTGCCCTTTACCTGGGCAAAATCCCTTACCCGACGCAGCAACGCATTGGCAATACGTGGTGTACCCCGGCTGCGGGAAGCGATCTCACCGGCTGCCTCGGGCGTACAGGGTACCTGCAGGATACTGGCCGAACGGCGGATGATGCCACTCAATACCAGATCGTCATAATACTCCAGATGCATATTGATCCCAAAACGGGCACGCAAAGGAGCTGTCAGCAGGCCACTGCGTGTAGTAGCCCCTACCAATGTGAATGGGCTCAGGTCGATCTGTATGCTGCGGGCCGAAGGGCCTTTGTCGATCATGATATCGATCCGGTAGTCTTCCATCGCCGAATAGAGATACTCCTCCACCACGGGAGAAAGCCGATGAATTTCATCGATGAAAAGGACATCATTGGGCTCGAGACTGGTGAGTACACCGGCCAGGTCACCCGGTTTGTCAAGTACCGGGCCGGAAGAGACCTTGAAGCCTACTCCCAGCTCGTTGGCTATGATATTGGAAAGGGTGGTTTTCCCCAATCCCGGTGGTCCGTGAAGCAACACATGATCCAGCGCCTCTCCGCGCAGACGGGCTGCCTTCACAAAAATGCGCAGGTTTTCCACCACCTTGTCCTGACCGCTGAAATCTCCGAAGCTCAACGGGCGGAGTGCATTCTCAAAGTCCCGTTCCCGGCTGGTCAGTTGGTGGTTACGTATATTAAAATCTTCTTCCATACTTGTTTCAGCTATTGAAAAGCAAAGTTACAAAACATTACGCAGATTAGAGGGGGTTTTACAAAAAACAACACTCCGGGGCTGTATCTGCCCCCGGAAACAGGAACATCTAAACATATTCTGAACAGAAACAGGAGATATCAAAAAAATCATTACCTTTACCAGACAACAAATCAACAACACACACGTATGCGCACCTGTTTGTCTCTACCTCTGATGTGTCTTTTGTTGCTCCTGTGCTTCACCGGGTGCAGTGAAAACAAAGAATATCCGGAACTGCAACTTAGCCAATCATCGATCCGTCTCAAATTGAAAGGAGATATCTTCCAGCCCAACCCCACTTGTGCCATCACCATCCTGGGCGGCAATGGAAACTATAAAATAGATCATCCGGAGACCTTCACTCACATGCTGGATGCATACATTACAGACAATATCCTACACCTCACTCCAAAAACCAATGTAGAGACCTCCATAAGGATGACCATTTCCGATGGAAAAGAACAAAAAGTGCCCCTGGAAGTGAAGATAGAAGAAGAGTATCTGCTCATGAAGGTAAATAAATTGCAAGTCCTCTCAGAAATGGATGAAGCACAGCAAGAGATCCTTCATCAGAAAGCCATGGAAGCCTGTAAGCTGCAACCGGAGCAGATATATGAATTCCGCAAAGAAGGATCGGATTACATCGTGAACCAATACAACAGCCGTGAAAACCTGCTTTCGGGTAATCCCGATGAAAGAGGAACTTTTGGCATAGCTTTCGAACCTTACAGACTGCTGCTTCATCTGAACGACAGGGATTTTAGTTACGAAATGGGTAATCATTCAGGTATTATATTCCATCTTCTCGATATATTTGATATGAAGAAAGAAGTAAACTCCCTGAACACCCGTGAATCCTCTGCATTTGATCCTGTACAGCTGTTGGTATGTAATATGACCGGGCTATGTAAAGAATGGTATCCGGAAATACATATAGAGAAAGTAGAAGTAGGTATATATACCCATCTATCCAGTTTCAAAGAAGACTGATCTGCCGGGACAGTGAGGGTGCACCCCCATCTAAAATACAGATCCCACTTATGGCGCAATCCTACTGTATACACAAACAACAGTTTGGCTATTACGGGGCGCGTATTCAAGGTCTTTGTACAACCAAAAGTCACCCAAATGCCTTATTATGTGGAAAGTTATTCCTATTTTTGCGACTTTGTAAGCAAAAATAAAATATGGTTCTGAATTATATCTGGATAGCTTTCTTTGTGATCGCCTTTGTAGTAGCTCTCATTCGTCTGTTGTTCTGGGGAGACACAGAGATCTTCACAGAGATCATCCAATCCACTTTCACCTCTTCCAAAGGAGCGTTTGAGTTGTCACTCGGACTCACCGGTATTCTGTCTCTGTGGCTGGGTATCATGAAGATAGGTGAACACAGCGGTCTTATCAATGCCCTCTCCCGCTGGCTCAGTCCCGTATTCTGCAAACTGTTTCCCGATATTCCGAAAGGACACCCGGCGATGGGATCTATATTTATGAATCTGTCTGCCAATATGTTAGGCCTTGACAATGCAGCCACTCCTATGGGACTGAAAGCCATGAAAGAGCTGCAGGAACTCAATCCGAAGAAAGACACCGCCACCAATCCCATGATCATGTTCCTGGTGCTGAATACTTCCGGATTGATCCTGATCCCGATCAGCATCATGATGTACCGGGCACAACTGGGAGCTACTCAGCCGACGGATGTATTTATCCCCATTCTGCTTACCACCTTTATCTCTACGCTTACCGGAGTAATTGTGGTGAGTATTTCTCAGAAAATCAACCTACTCAACAAATCCGCACTGATCTTCATAGCTATACTGGCTCTGCTCTTCGGGTCTATTATCTATGTGTCTACCATCGTTTCCCGGGAGGCAATGGGAACCTACTCTACCCTGACTGCCAACATTATCCTTTTTTCAGTGATCGTCTTTTTTATACTGTCCGGGGTGCGTAAAAAGATCAATGTATACGACGCCTTTGTAGAAGGAGCCAAAGAGGGATTTACTACCGCCGTACGCATCATCCCCTATCTGGTGGCTTTCCTCGTAGGAATCGCGGTTTTTCGCACCTCGGGAGCCATGGATATGCTGGTGAATGGGATTGGTTACGTGGTAGGAGCCATAGGCTTGGACACCAGTTTCGTGGGAGCCCTGCCCACTGCATTTATGAAATCGCTCAGTGGCAGTGGTGCCAACGGATTGATGATTGATACCATGAAGGAATTCGGTGCCGACTCTTTTGTAGGCCGTACCAGCAGTGTCGTACGCGGAGCTTCCGACACCACCTTCTATATCCTCGCTGTCTACTTTGGAAGTGTGGGCATTTCCAGGACACGCAATGCTGTCACCTGTGGACTTCTGGCCGATCTCTCGGGAATTATAGCTGCAATCTTCATGAGTTACCTGTTTTTTTATTAATTTTGGAGTCTAAACCGCATCCTTATGGCTATTTCCTACCATACCGAAGACATACAAATGCCCGCCATCCATCGGAAAACGATCACCGACTGGGTGCGGAAGGTAGCTGCCACGTACGGGAAAACCTGCGGTGAGATCGCTTATATCTTCTGCAGCGACGAAAAAATACTGGAAGTCAACAGGCAATACCTGCAACATGACTATTACACCGATATCATTACTTTCGATTATACAGAAAAAGACCGTATCGCGGGAGACCTTTTTATCAGCCTGGACACTGTACGCACCAATGCTGCGACCTACGCCGCTTCCTATGAAGAGGAATTGCATCGTACCATCATCCACGGCATCCTCCACATGTGTGGGATCAATGACAAAGGCCCCGGAGAAAGAGAGATCATGGAAGCAGCGGAGAATAAAGCACTTGATCTCCTCAAAGACCTGACCGGATAGTTCATTTATTATTCACTTCAAATACGACTGACTATGAAAAATTTTAAATTACTCCTTTCCTTACTGATTGCTTTTCTGACCCTGCTGACAACCAACGCCGTTGCGCAAGGTCCTAAACACCTTGTTTACATCGGATTAGACGGCTGGGGATCGTATAGTGTGAGCGATGCCCCGGATTCACCTTTACGGGCTTTTTTCCAACGAAGTACGTACACGCTGGAAAAGCGTAGTGTACTGCCCTCTTCCAGCGCCGTCAATTGGGCCACCATGTTCATGGGAGCTTCTCCGGAAATTCACGGTTATACGGAATGGGGATCTCAAACCCCGGAAATTCCTTCTGCGGATGTAAACCACCACGGTATTTTCCCCAACATATTCAGTCTTCTTCGTGAAGCCGAACCGGATGCCGAAACAGGCTGCCTGTATGAGTGGAACGGGATCAAATTTCTGATAGATACGCTGTCTGTCAGCCACCATGCCCTTGCTCCCGCCTATACGGAAAATCCGACACTGCTTTGCGAGATGGCCGAGGAATACATTCTGAACAAGAGACCACGTCTGACTGCTATCATCTTTGACAATCCCGACCACATCGGCCACAAAGAGGGTCATGACACTCCTGCTTACTATGCCAAACTACAGGAACTGGAAGGGTATGTAAACCGGATCGTGGAGGCCACCCGAAACGCAGGAATGCTCGAAGAGACCGTATTTATATTGACTTCCGATCATGGAGGCATCGACAAAGGACACGGTGGCAAAACGCTGGAAGAACTACGCACTCCCTTCCTGATCTGGGGAAAAGGAATACGCACTGGCTTCCCACTTCCCGTACCCATGGCTCAGTACGATGTAGCTCCTACTATGGCTGTACTGCTTGGCCTTACTCCTCCCCGGATATGGACAGGGAAACCATTGCCCGAAAGTCTGTATGTACAATCTACTGAATAGCCCCGGGGCAGTACCTGCAAACCCCAGAAATAACACAGGAGTTTACCCATCACATCACAGGAGTTCTCCTGGGAGAACTCCTGATCTTTACCCGTGGAGACCCGGGTCTCCAACCCCTGGACATCCGGGTGTCCACCCATTGGAGACCCGGGTCTCCACACATACATCACCTGTCCTTTGTTTGTAAAACTCCTGTCCTTTCCCTGCTCATCTCCTGTCCTTTCACTCTTTACATGCTATCTTCTTCTGACAACTCTTCCTTTACCGTACTATTAAGGGGTGGTAAAAGCTGCTAAAACTTACCCTTATTACCTGATACCTATCATCTTTTTCGTACCTTTGCAAGGTTTTTCTTAACAGGAGATATATGGATTTTAGATACGACATACTTGTGATTGGTGCCGGCCATGCCGGATGTGAAGCCGCTGTAGCAGCAGCCCGCATGGGATCAAAAACCTGCCTGATCACGATGGACATGAATAAAGTGGGACAAATGAGTTGCAACCCTGCTATCGGAGGGATCGCCAAAGGACAGATCGTCCGGGAGATCGATGCGTTAGGAGGACAAATGGGACTTATTGCTGATAAAACCGCTATTCAGTTCCGTATTCTCAACCGATCCAAAGGACCCGCTATGTGGAGCCCGCGCGCCCAGTGCGATCGCAACAAGTTCACCTGGGAATGGAGGGAAATACTGGATCAGACTCCCAACCTTCATATCTGGCAGGATACAGTGACCGAATTGCTGGTAGAAAACGGCGAAGTCACCGGACTAAAAACTCTCTTAGATGTCACTTTCCAGGCCAAATGTGTTATTCTTACCGCAGGTACTTTTCTGAATGGCCTGATGCATATCGGCAAGACACAAATAGCCGGAGGGCGTATGGCAGAACCTGCCTCGTATCGCCTGACAGAATCTATCACCCGCCACGGCATCAGGCATGACCGCATGAAAACCGGTACTCCGGTGCGTATAGATGGTCGCAGTGTGCATTACGACCTCATGGATACGCAGGACGGAGAGCAGGATTGCCACAAATTCTCTTTCATGAATAGTGAAGTGAGGCACTTGCAACAGTTGCAGTGCTGGACCTGCTATACCAATGAAGAGGTACATGAAATCCTGCGCAACGGATTGCCCGATTCTCCCCTTTACAACGGACAGATACAAAGTATAGGTCCTCGCTATTGTCCCAGTATAGAGACAAAGATCGTCACCTTCCCCGACAAGACGCAACATCAATTGTTTCTGGAACCGGAGGGAGAAACTACGAAGGAGTTGTACCTAAATGGTTTTTCATCTTCTCTCCCCTTAGATCTTCAGATAGCTGCTCTTAAAAAGATACCTGCGTTCAAAGACCTGGTTATCTACCGCCCTGGCTATGCGATTGAGTATGATTTCTTCGATCCTACCCAACTGAAACATTCGTTGGAATCGAAGATTATTCGCAATCTGTTCTTTGCCGGACAGGTCAATGGCACCACCGGATACGAAGAGGCAGCCGGACAAGGACTGATGGCTGGCATCAATGCACATATCAATTGCCACGGAGGAGAGCCCTTTGTCCTCGGCAGAGACGAAGCCTATATCGGCGTTTTGATCGATGATCTGGTCATGAAAGGAGTCGACGAGCCTTACCGTATGTTTACCTCCCGCGCGGAGTATCGTATACTCCTTCGTATGGACGATGCGGATATGCGCCTGACAGCAAAATCTCATAAACTGGGGCTGGCCACTCTGGAACGTTACGAGCTGTATACTCAAAAGCTCCAATCCATCGAAAATCTGATTGGTTTTATCAAAGACTTTTCCATAAAGGCTCACCTCATCAATCCGGCATTGGAGACTTTGGGTACTACTCCTCTCCGACAGGGTTGCAAACTAATGGATCTGATCAACCGTCCACAGATTACCTTGGAAAACATAGCGCCGCATATTCCTGCTTTACAAAGAGAGCTTGACCAAATTACCGATCGCAAAGAAGAGATCATCGAAGCAGCAGAAATACGCATCAAGTATCAGGGATACATCGATAGGGAAAAAATGATTGCCGACAAATTGGCTCGCCTGGAAAACATAAAGATCAAAGGAAAGTTTGATTATGATTCACTTCAGTCCCTTTCCACCGAAGCCAGACAGAAATTGATAAAGATCGACCCGGAGACCATTGCACAAGCCAGTCGCATACCCGGAGTATCTCCAAGCGATATCAATGTCTTGCTCGTACTCTGTGGCAGATAACATCAAAATGTTTCACGTGGAACAAATAAATCATAAAACCGTTATATACAATGGATAGCAGAAAAGAAACATTAGCAAAGAACGTGCGTAACATTCCTGATTTCCCCATACAGGGGGTACAGTTCAAAGACGTAACCACCCTATTCAAGGATCCGGAATGTTTGCAGATACTTTCGGATATGTTGTACGATATGTACAAAGACAAAGGTATAACCAAAGTAGTAGGTGTGGAGTCACGGGGCTTTATCATGGGGCCTATCCTGGCTACGCGATTAGGATGCGGCTTTGTACCCATCCGCAAACCGGGAAAACTTCCGGCAGAAACTCTCGAAGAGAGCTACGACAAAGAATATGGAACGGATACCGTACAGATACACAAAGATGCGTTGAGCGAAAATGATGTAGTGGTACTGCATGATGATCTGCTGGCCACAGGAGGAACCATGGAAGCTGCCTGTAAACTTGTACAGAAGCTAAATCCGAAAAAGATCTATGTAAACTTTATCATTGAACTGGATGAGTTAGGCGGAATATCTGTTTTCGACGACAAGGTAGAGGTGGAATCCATACTTCACATGTAAAGCGGGGCTATTTACGATTTAAGGATTTACGCTTGAAGTTACACAAAAAACTGTACTTTCAAGACTGAATCGGAACTATCCTCCTATAAAAAAGGAGTATTAGTAATAAGTATATCGTAAATTGCCACAACTTTCTTGTATATTCTTTCGATCCATACCAGGAATAAATGTAGAAGAATAAACATAAATAGATAGATTACGTTGAAAAAATAAACAGTAGGTCATTTCAATCGTAATTGACTTCTTCAACCGTTGGGTCGTAAATCCGTAAATTGTAAATTGCACTGTGTTATCAGATAAAAAAGAGGCAAGATTAAGTGAATACCTTCGGGGGATTGTAAGCAATCTGCCGGAGAAGCCAGGGGTATATCAATACCTCAACTCCGACGGTGTGATCATTTACGTGGGGAAAGCCAAGAATCTGAAGAAAAGGGTATACTCCTATTTCTCTAAAGAACATGGTGCGGGAAAACTGCGTATCCTTGTCAACAAAATCGCAGATATACGTTATATTGTGGTAAACACCGAAGAGGATGCCTTGTTGCTGGAAAATAATCTGATCAAGAAACATCAGCCTCGCTACAATGTGATGCTGAAAGACGATAAGACCTACCCGTCGCTGTGCATAACCAATGAATATTTTCCCCGTTTGTTCAAAACGCGCAACATCATTCGCAACGGTTCTACCTATTTTGGTCCTTACAGCCACCTCGGATCCCTAAATGCATTGCTGGATCTGATCAAACAACTCTATCCCCTACGCACGTGCCACCTCAATCTGACACCGGATACCATACAGGCAGGAAAGTTCAATGTCTGCCTGGAATACCACATCAAGAAGTGCAAAGGACCTTGTATCGGAGCGCAGAGTCATGCAGACTACATGAATAATGTAAAAGAGATCCGCGAAATCCTCAAAGGGAATATCCAGGATATCGGACGTACACTCATGAATCAAATGAAACAATGTGCTGCTGAATTGAAATTTGAAGAAGCTCAGGCATTGAAGGTAAAATACGATCTCCTGGAAAGCTATCGGGTGAAATCGGAGGTAGTAAGCTCTGTGCTGAACCAGCTGGATGTGTTCTCTATCGAAGAAGATGAAGACAAAGCAGCCTATATCAACTACTTACATATCACACATGGGGTTATTAATCAGGCATTTACCTTTGAGTACAAGAAAAGACTCAACGAAAGTAAGGAAGAACTTCTGCAACTGGGCATCATCGAAATGAGAGAGCGCTACAAAAGCCTTTCGAGGGAGATCATTGTACCTTTTGAAGTGGACCTGGAACTGGAAAATGTCACCTTTACTATTCCGCAGCGGGGCGATAAAAAGAAACTACTGGATCTCTCTCTTCTGAATGTCAAACAGTACAAAGCAGACCGCATGAAGCAGGCGGAAAAGCTAAACCCCGAACAGCGGAGCATGCGCCTGCTCAAAGAGATCCAGGAAGAATTACACCTCGAAAAGCCTCCTATACACATCGAGTGTTTCGACAACTCCAACATCCAGGGATCAGATGCGGTAGCTGCCTGTGTAGTATTTAAAATGGGCAAGCCCTCCAAAAAAGATTACCGCAAATACAACATCAAAACGGTGACAGGAGCAGACGATTATGCTTCCATGAAAGAGGTAGTACACAGACGTTACCAGAGAGTGCTGGAAGAAGATTCTCCCCTACCCGACCTGATCATTACCGATGGGGGAAAAGGACAGATGGAAGCAGTGCGTCAGGTGCTCGAAGAAATAGGGATCTCGATCCCCATTGCCGGGCTTGCCAAAGACCGGAAGCACCGCACTTCTGAACTCCTGTACGGATTTCCGGCACAAACGATAGGAATGAAACAGGGTACACCGCTGTTCCGGCTGATGGAGCAGATACAGAACGAAGTACACCGCTTCGCTATCAGTTTTCACCGTGACAAACGAAGCAAACGCCAGGTAGCCTCTGCGCTCGATGAGATCAAAGGGATCGGTGAAAAGACCAAGACCACTTTATTGCAAAACTTCAAGAGTGTG
>DALZBD010000070.1:0-11716 GCA_031977515.1 Bacteroides sp.
AAAAAAGAAATTTTACTGTTGTTCTGCTTTCTGAGCAGCACATATATGTTGTCAGGTCAGGGTCGTCCCGGTAAATGGGGCGACCAGGGAAACGGTACCTATATCAATCCCATATTAAATGCCGACTATTCGGACCCGGATGTGATCCGGGTAGACGATAGGTATTATATGGTTGCTTCTGATTTTCATTTTATGGGAATGCAGGTACTGGAATCAGAAGATATGGTCAACTGGAAACTTATTTCCAGGATCTACCAACGTCTGGATTTTCCGGGCTGGGAGGAGAATCAACGGTATGCAGGGGGCTCGTGGGCTCCCGCTATCCGTTATCACGACAATAAATTTTGGGTATTCTTCTGTACTCCGGGAGAAGGATTGTTTATGTCCACTGCTACGGATCCGGCCGGCCCCTGGAGTCCTTTGCATCTGGTACAGGCTGTGGAAAAGTGGGAAGATCCCTGCCCTTTCTGGGACGAAGACGGAACGGCCTATCTGGGTCGGAGTAAACACGGTGCAGGACCTATTATCTTACATAAAATGAGCCCCGATGGCACCCGGTTGCTGGATGAGGGTTATACCGTATATACAGGTCCGGTAGCAGAAGGAACCAAAATATTCAGGAAAGACGACTATTATTATATGTCTATTCCCGAGGGTGGAGTAGAAAGGGGGTGGCAAACCATTCTTCGTTCGAAGAATATATATGGACCGTATGAAAAGAAAGTCGTTCTGGAGCAGGGCAGTACTTCTGTGAATGGCCCGCATCAGGGGGCCATTGTAGATACTCCGGATGGACAATGGTTCTTTTATCATTTTCAGCACAGCGGTTCTCTGGGGCGTGTGGTTCATCTGCAACCGATGCACTGGAAAGATGGCTGGCCGGTCATTGGAGTGGATATCGATCGCAATGGGATCGGTGAGCCTGTACATAGCTGGAAAAAACCTATAGAGAGTACGGTGTTGTTTGCTCCCCGGACGGATGATGACTTCTCTGCTCCCGAACTCTCGTTGCAATGGCAATTCAATCACAATCCGGCAGACGAGGCCTGGTCCTTAACCTCCCATCCGGGTAGTCTGACCTTTTGGGCACTGAAATCTTCTTCTTTCCGTCTGGCTCGTAATACCATCACACAGAAAGTAATGGGATATACCAGTGAAGCTACCACTGCTATGAACTTTTCAGAAATTGCGGAAGGACAACGTTGTGGTATGGTATGTATGGGAAAAGAGAACCGCCTATTGGGTGTACGGTGCAACAATGGAAAAAAAGAGCTCTATTTTTCCAACGATACTGTAGAACAGGTGATTGCTGTTCTCCGCAATGAGATGGTTTACCTGCGCGTATCTATTGATATAATCGGAAAGCAGTTCCAATACTCCTACAGTGTGGATAATATGAATTTTACTCCTTGCGGCAAACCGTTCTTTATTCCATTCGGTCATTGGAAAGGTGCGCGTGTAGGAATGTATTGTTACAATACAAAAGAGAATGCGGGGGCAGCCTCTTTCCATTGGTTTACTTATACTCACGACGGTCCCAACTCTCGGGTAGAGAATCAGATGCAGCAAATGGTCGATAACATTGCCCTTACTTCTTTTCCTGAAAGGAACATCTATGTAATGAGTCCTGACGATAAGGGCGAATGGAACCAAACGGCTCGTCAGCTTTTACAGCATGCGATTGATTCCTGTTCCCTGGCAGGTGGCGGACGGGTAGTGGTGGGCAAAGGTACCTACCGGCTGCCGGGCAATCTTATACTGAAAAGTAATGTAAATCTTCATCTGGAAGAGGGAGCCTGTCTGTTTTTTAGCGGGAAAGCTGACGATTTTCTTCCTGTGGTAGAGACCAGTTGGGAAGGTACCCGGCTGTACGGACATTCCCCGATGATCTATGCTTACCATGCCACAAATATTGCCATTACCGGAAAAGGTACGATCGATGCACAAGGTGGATTGGAATTTGCAGCCTGGTCTGAAATAGAAGCAACGGACCGGGACCGTCTGCGCGACATGGGTGAAAATCTCTCTCCCATGTATGAACGCATCTTTGGTAAGGGCACTACCTTGCGTCCGTCCTGTATCCAGTTTCTGGGGTGTTCCAGGATCCTGGTCGAAGATGTACTGATCAAAAACTCACCTTTCTGGACCATCCATCCACTCTATTGTGACAATGTGGTGGTAAGAGGGGTAACCATTGACAGCCATTATCCCAATAATGATGGTTGTGATCCCGAATCTACTACAAATGTTCTAATTGAGAACTGCATCTTCCGTACAGGAGACGATGCGATAGCAATCAAAGCAGGACGTGATGCGGATGGACGTAGTGTAGGCAGACCTTCCGGAAATATAGTCATAAGAAATTGTCTTTTCTATTCGGAGTGTAACGGCTTATGTATAGGTAGTGAAATGTCTGGCGGAGTAGAGAATGTTTATATGGAAAACATCCGGATCGGAACGGTGAAAAATGCCATCTATTTCAAATCGAACCGTGACAGAGGGGGTTACATCCGGAATGTGTATGTAAATAACATTGAGATCGAACGCGCCAAAGGAGCCATCCTTCGTTTTGAAACGAATTATTTTGGTTTCAGAGGAGGGGAGTATACAGCTCAGTATGAAAATTTTCGCATATCGAATGTGAAGGCCGGTGTCGCAGACAATTATGCTTTGTTTATGGATGGCTATGCCGATAAGCCTATCAGGGATATAGAGATCTCCAACTTTCATGTCCGGCAAGCCTTGCATCCTTACTATTTATTCTGTACCGATACTATCCGGATAACGAATTCTTCGATAAATGGAAATAAAATTCCGGAAGAACCTGAAGAGGATACCGAACGGATAAGTTTAGAGGTCTATTAAGATAAGTTCTTACGGAGATTGGTTACAGCTATTTAGCCATGTGTGGCCGTGCATTTATAATAAAAGTAAAAAACCGGCAACTGCCGGTTTTTTACTTTTATATGCTGATCTTAATTTGTAAAGCCACAGCCGGGAGACTGTATGCATTTATAACGAACGAAATAGCTTCTATTTAGTTCAATACTTTCCGTAATTTCTCCAGAAAGATATCTGCTTCTTCCATAGTAAGACACAGAGGAGGGAGCAGGCGGATTACGTTCGTGCCACTTACTCCGGTGAATACATTCTGTTCGAAAAGCAGTTTGCGACGAATGTCTTTTACAGGTTCTTCAAACTCCATACCGATCATCAGTCCGCGACCACGTACCTCTTTGATCTGTGGGAATTTCTGTAGTTCTTCGATCAGGTAGTTACCTATCTGTGCAGCCCGCTGGATCAGATTCTCCTCTTCCATCACATCCATCACAGCCAGTGCGGCAGCACAAGCCAGGTGATTGCCACCGAAAGTCGTTCCCAACATGCCATGTGTAGCCTGAAACAGCGGGCTGATCAGTACCCCTGCCATCGGGAATCCGTTTCCAATCCCTTTACCTACGGTGATGATATCCGGACGGATGCCTGCGTATTGGTGGGCAAAGAACTTACCCGAACGTCCGTATCCACTCTGGATCTCATCCAGGATCAGGATCGTGCCGGTCTCGGTACATGCCTTCTGCACTTCCTGCAGGAAATTGTCTTCCGGAAGTTTGATACCTCCGACTCCCTGTATGCCTTCGATCACTACCGCACATACATCGCCTTTAGACAATTCGACCTTTACCGCTTCTATGTCATTCAGATCTAAGAAAGTAATGTCTCCGGTTGCGTTGATCGGTGCTACGATCTTCGGATTATCGGTAGCCTGTACAGTCAGTGATGTACGTCCGTGGAATGATTTTCCAAAAGTCACCACCCGTTTGCGTCCGTTGTGGAATGAAGCCAGTTTCAAGGCGTTTTCATTGGCTTCCGCGCCCGAGTTGATCAGGAAGAGTGAATAATCTTCGTATCCCGAGATCTTTCCCAACCGCTGTGCCACTTCCTGCTGCAACTTGTTTACTACGGAATTGGAATAGAATCCCAGTTTACTTACCTGTTCACAGATCATCTGCACATAATGCGGATGGGAGTGACCAATAGAAATTACCGCATGACCTCCATAGAGATCCAGGTATTCGACATCATTCTCATCCCATACCAGGCAGCCTTTGCCCGATACGATGTTGATATCGAAAAGCGGATATACGTCGAATAAATTCATATCGAATGGGTTTTAATGTTTACAGTAGAGACGCAATACCTTGCGTCTCCTTATTGTATGTCTCTCTATATGAAGATCAGAGAGATTGGTTGTGAAAATATAACCTTTATATTGCCCTCAATGTGAGCATCTGAGACGCAAAGTATTGCGTCTCTACAAGTATATATCCTTCCCGATCAGAACGCGCTTGGTTTCAGTTTCAGCCCTACCGTCTCTTCGAGGTTAAACATCAGGTTCATGTTGTGTACCGCCTGTCCCGATGCCCCTTTCAGCAGGTTATCGATGCAGGAGATGATAAATAACTTGTCCCCGTGTTTTTCCAGATGGATCAGACACTTGTTGGTATTAACAACCTGTTTGAGATCAATGTTCTTGTCTACAATATGTACGAAAGAATCTTTCTCGTAATACTCCTCATAAATGCGTGTCAGTTCCGAAAGTTCTGTTTTCGATTTCACCACCAACGTTGCGAAGATCCCACGTGGGAAATCTCCCCGGTAAGGAATGAAATCGATCTCCGAATCAAAACTGTTCTGCAACTGTTTCAGAGATTGTTTGATCTCCGGTACGTGTTGGTGAGAGAAAGCCTTATACACACTCATGTTGTTGTTGCGCCAGCTGAAGTGGCTCGTTGCTCCCGGCTTCACCCCGGCTCCCGTACTTCCGGTAATGGCATTTACCATCACGTCATCATTAAGCATCAGGTGTTTGGCCAGTGGCAACAGGGCCAACTGAATACAGGTGGCAAAACATCCCGGATTAGCTACACGGTCTGCCTTACAGATAGCACGGCGATTCAGTTCTGGCAGTCCGTAAAGGAAATCATGGCTTTCGTCTGCGATACGGTAGTCTGTAGAAAGGTCGATGATCTTCAATCCTTCCGGAAGGTTGTGGCTATCTATGAACTTGCGCGTATCACCGTGTGCCGTACAGAAAAAGAGAACATCAATATCATTTAGTGGTAATTGGTCTATAAAGACCAACTCTGTCTCTCCGTACAGTCCTTCATGTACATCCGTAATACGATTGCCCGCATTGCTGGTACTGTTGATAAATACGATCTCTGCGTCCGGGTGGTTAATCAGCAAACGGATCAGTTCTCCTGCCGTATATCCGGCCCCACCTATAATTCCAACTTTTATCATGATATATGGCTGTTAGATCTCCTCTTTCCCGTTTTTCTTCTGATTGGCATAATATACACGCAGTGGAGTAGACAGGATCTTAGTAAATCCTTTGGCATCCTCTGCTGTCCATCCTTTCTGTACTTCGCCGTATTCGCCGAAATCGGTCTTTACCAGGTCAAATGCAGATTCCACCCCTACCAGTGTATAGCTGTAAGGACGCAGGATGATGCTCACTGTTCCGTTGACATTGCGCTGGGAAGATTGCAACATTGCTTCGATGTCCCGCATTACCGGTTCCAGATATTGTGCTTCGTGAAGGAACATTCCGTACCAGTTGCCCACCTGATCTTTCCAGTACTGTTGCCATTTGCTCAGCGTATGCTTTTCCAGCATCTTATGCGCATGGATGATCAGCAGCGGGGCAGCCGCTTCAAAGCCTACGCGGCCTTTGATACCGATGATCGTATCTCCGATGTGCATATCCCGGCCGATACCATATTTGCTTCCGATCTCTTCCACTTTATTAATAGCCTTCACCTTGTCGTCGAAAGCTTCACCATTCACCGCACAGATCTCACCGTCTCTGAATTCCAGTTTCAGCTCTTCGGTACCTTCGGCAGTCACCTGTGACGGATATGCCTCTTCGGGCAGCGTCTTGCCACTGTCCAGTGTTTCTTTTCCACCGATGGAAGTTCCCCACAGACCTTTGTTGATCGAATATTCCATCTTTACAAAGTCTGCTTCGTAGCCATGTTCTTTGAGGTAGTTGATTTCGTACTCACGGGTCAGTACCATGTCACGGGTAGGAGTAATGATCTCGATGCCCGGAGCCAGTACGTCGAAGGTCAGGTCGAACCGGATCTGGTCGTTGCCTGCTCCTGTACTTCCGTGCGCAATGGCATCCGCACCGATCTCACGTGCATAGTTGGCAATGGCAATCGCCTGAAAGATACGCTCTGAACTCACGGAGATCGGGTAGGTACCGTTGCGCAGTACATTGCCGAAGATCATGTATTTGATGCTCTTCTCGTAATAGTCCTGTGTCACATCCAGTGTGGCATGCTTCACTGCACCGAGTTTATACGCTCTTTCCTCGATAGACTTCAACTCTTCTTCGTTGAACCCACCGGTGTTGGCAATGGCGGTATACACTTCGCAATCTTTCTCTTTGGCAAGATACATGGCACAGAAAGAGGTATCAAGACCTCCGCTGAATGCCAATACTACTTTTTTCTTCATATTATTTGAATGCTTTTGATTTTAACTTTATTCTACAGGGGCAGCTGCTTTTTTCTCTTCACTTCCGGGCTCTGTAACTTCTGATCCTTTCGTATGCTTTTCCGGATCATAGAGCATAGCCGTGCAGATGCAGTATTTGCGCTCGGTACGTACCAGTACATCATGATTTACACACCCTTCGCACCCTTTCCAGAAAGCTTCATCGTCTGTCAGTTCCGAAAAAGGAACCGGTACA
This sequence comes from Bacteroides sp., assembly GCA_031977515.1. Taxonomy (GTDB): domain Bacteria; phylum Bacteroidota; class Bacteroidia; order Bacteroidales; family Bacteroidaceae; genus Bacteroides. The sequence goes on from DALZBD010000070.1 coordinate 6,764, forward strand.
TATCCCAGCTCGGTATTGATCTTCATCACCGCTCCACCGCTGGTGAGCCCGAATAGTTTGGCATTGGGCCATCGGAGGCGTGACAGTGTGAAAGCAGCTTGTTTGATGCGCTTGGCCAGACCTTGTGCACGGAATTTTTCTACGACGATCAGTCCCGAGTTGGCTACATATTGTTTGTTGCCCCAGCTCTCGATGTAGCAGAATCCGGCAAACTCATCGCCATGCAGCGCGATGATCGCTTTGCCCTCTTTCATTTTCTGCGTCACGTATTCGTGTGTACGTTTGGCTATCCCGGTACCCCGCACTTTGGCGGCCGCAGTGATTGTATCTAAAATAGTGTCTACATATACTTCGTGAGAAGCATCAGCCACCATTACGTCTATCTTGATATCCATTAATATTGTCGGTACTTGAAATAAATAGTTGAGCTTGACCTATCAGATCGTAGGTATGATCGGTGAAAGCAGATTACGCACCTGATCGGGATGTACATTTTCACGCAATACCAGAATGATGGTATCGTCTCCTGCTACTGTACCCAGTATCTCATCAAACTCCCGGTTGTCTATATCATACGCCATACTGCTTGCATATCCCGGTCGTGTCTTGATCACGGCAATGTTGCGCGAGAATTCCATGGAGATAAAACCGGTATTCATGACCATCTCCGAAGCACTCATATCTGTATTGCGCTTGTACATGATGTCATTAGGCAGTACATATACATAATTGCCGTTGATGCTGGCGGCTTTGGCTACTTTCAGCTGTTTCAGGTCGCGCGACAAAGTAGCCTGGGTGAGTTCGAATCCCGCGCTGCAAAGAGCTTTAAGGAGTTCTTCCTGTGAGCCTATTTCCTGACTGGAAATGATCATTTTGATGGCGTCTAATCGGCTTGCTTTCTTTTTCATTTCTGTATAATTATTCTAATGCTGGTGCAAAATTAGGGATTATTCTGGAAAGAATATGCATAAATCTGTATATTTTCATTCCTTTTATACAGAAATACTGCATAAATGTTCGGGCAAAGTGGCAAAACACATAATATTACTGTCAAAAAACGGAACGGTAGATACGTGGGGATGATCTATTTTTGTAGTGGGTAAACCGGGATTGTTTACAACCATACACCGAAAGTCTATTAACATATATAACCATGAGAAAACTCACTCGTATTACTGCTATTTTATCTCTTTGGGTAGGAGCCCTGCTAAGTATACCGCTTCGTGCACAGGTCTCTCTACCCGCTATTTTCTCGGATAATCTGGTATTGCAACAGAATGCGCAGGTAGCGATCTGGGGAAAAGCATCTCCCGGTGAAGCGGTGAATGTTTCTGTTTCCTGGAACGATCGTTCGTACAAAACCGAAACATCTGCCACCGGAGACTGGAAACTGCAACTGGATACCCCGGTTGCCTGCTCCGGGCAGCAGATCACTGTCGCAGGTAAGAATACACTTACCTTACATAATGTGCTGATCGGAGAAGTCTGGCTCTGTACCGGACAGTCCAACATGGAATTCCCAGTGATGCGTGATCCGCAGATGAAGTGGAAAACCGGGATGATCGGTGAGGAGGAAGAATTGAAAGATGCCGACTATCCGGAGATCCGCCTGTTTCATGTGGAGCATCAATTGGCGTACGACGGAGAAAAAGAGGATTGCATCGGCCGGTGGGTGGTTTGCTCACCGGAGAATCTGAAAGATTTCTCTGCTGTAGGATTTACTTTTGGCCGCAGGCTGTACAACGAACTCAATGTTCCGGTAGGACTCATCCAGTCTACCTGGGGAGGCACTCATGCGGAATCATGGACACCTATGTCTGTCATGGAAAATGATCCTCTATATAAAGAAGTATTGGAAGAGTTTGATGCTACACAGGTGAAGCGTAAAAAAGATGAATGTAAAGTCCCGGCTACTTTGTGGAACGGAATGATCCATCCGATCCTTCCCTATACGATCAAAGGAAATATATGGTATCAGGGCGAATCCAACTCTATCCGTCATCAGGATTATCAACAGGTATTTACCAACCTCATTGGCAGTTGGCGCAGTGCCTGGGGGCAACCCGGATTGCCCTTCTATTTCGTACAGATCGCTCCGCACTACGGACAGCCTGCAGGTATCCGGGAGGCGCAGTTGAAGACCTGGCAGAATGTCCCTCATACCGGAATGGTAGTCACGACGGATGTGGGCGACTCTACGGATATCCATCCGCGTAACAAAAGACCTGTAGGGGAAAGACTGGCCTGCTGGGCTCTTGCCAAACAATACAATAAACAGGTCGCTTATTCAGGACCTTTGTATAAAAGTCTACAGGCGGATGGAGGTAAACTGACAGTGACTTTTGAATATACCGACGGTGGACTGTGTACATCCGATGGGGAAGCTGTCAAGGGTTTCTTTATCTCCGGAGCAGATGCACGCTTCTATCCGGCCACGGCGGTCATAACGGGTGACAACACACTGGAATTATCTGCTCCGCAGGTGGCTCAACCCGTGGCTGCACGCTATGGGTACGGGAAGTTTTTCCGTGTCAATCTGTGCAACGGTGCCGGACTTCCTGCTGTGCCTTTCCGGACAGATGAATTTGCACCGGATACCTATGCACGCTGGTTTGCCGATTCGGAGATGAGACGCTTTCCCGAAGCGTGGCAACTGGATCATGGCAAACGGTTGTTCTTTGGATATGCGCAGGGAGTGGGGTGCTGTGCTATGCTTCGTATGTGGGAAACTACCGGTGAACAGCACTATTTTGACTATGTGGAGCAATGGGCGGATTCTCTGATCAACGACGAGGGCCTCATTCATCTGCACCATGTAGAGACATACAATATCGATTATATCAACTCGGGTAAGGTGTTGTTTGATCTGTACCGGGTGACGGGAAAAGAGAAATACAAACTGGGCATAGAATCGCTGATCCGGCAGATGAAAAACCATCCGCGTACGCTGGAAGGTGCCTACTGGCACAAACTGATCTACCAGCACCAGATCTGGCTGGATGGCTTGTATATGGCTTCTCCTTTTCTGACACGTTACGGAGCGGAGTTCGACAAACCGGAATGGATAGAGGAGGCTGTGAAGCAGTTTACTCTTTGTCACAAACATACGTATGACGAAAAGACGGGGTTGTATCACCACGCTTGGGACGAAAGCAAAAGACAGCGTTGGGCTGATCCCGAGACTGGACATTCTCCCAATTTCTGGGGACGCAGTATCGGTTGGTGGTTCATGGCATTGGTGGATGCATTGGATTACATTCCTGAAGATCATCCGGCACGTGCCGATATGATCAGCTGGATACAGGGACTGGCCGACTCTCTTCCGAAGTATCAGGACAAAGCCGGTCTGTGGTATCAGGTACTGGACCAACCCGAACGCGAAGGGAATTTCCCGGAGGCCTCGGTGACTACTCAGTTTATGTATGCGTATGCCAAAGCGGTAAATAAAGGATATATCGATCCGTCCTATCGGGAGATAGCTGAGAAGGCTTTCAATGGGCTCAAAAGCAAATTGCTGGTCGAAAATCCAGATGGAACGCTCACCCTTACCCGTTGCTGTCAGGTAGGTGGCCTGGGTGGTCATCCCTATCGCGACGGTAGTTTCGAGTATTATATCGGTGAGAAGATGCGCGACAACGATGCCAAAGCGACCGGGCCTTTTATCATGGGGTGTCTGGAGTTGGGAATATAAGGAGATTTACGATTGGACGATTTACAATTGGAAATACCTGTTAGGTGTACATAAAGCAGTCTATTTGTAGCCCTGAAGGGGCGTTAGAGCATAGCCCAGGGTAAGTGAACGCAGGGAACCGAAGTGAGTGCCACCCTGGGTTTAAATAAGGTAGATAAAAGTTAGTGCTGTAAGCACGACACAAAAGAAGTGGCGCAAAGAAACTTGTGTCGTGCTTGCAGCACTAACTGAAATATATACTGTGTAAACCCAGGGTGGCGTTTGTTTCGCCTGCGCTACCGCTACGGCTTCACTACACTTACCCTGGGCTATGCTCTAACGCCCCTACAGGGCTACAGATACATTGTAGTATGTATGCCGTGTAACTTTAAACGTAAATAGTATATTTGTAAATCATAAATAACTCTTTGTAACCTACATATAAATAAAACCAAATGAGATCTTATAAAATATACCTGTTCACCTTCCTGTCTGCCTTTACCTGTCTTTCTCTGATGGCGCAACAGACTGGTTGGCCGGAGGTAAAAACCGAATCGCGTCCCGGTGCCCGCTGGTGGTGGATGGGAAGTGCGGTAGACCGGGACAATCTGACTTATAATCTCGAAGAATACGCCCGTGCCGGATTGGGTGCGTTGGAGATCACACCCATCTATGGCGTAGAGGAGATGGACGACAAAGACCTTCAGCATCTTTCGGACGAGTGGATGGAGGTGGTACGTCATACCCTTGAAGAGGGTGCTCGACTCGGCCTGCAGATCGATATGAACACAGGTACGGGCTGGCCATTCGGAGGGCCGGAAGTGAACATTGGGGATGCGGCTTCCCGGCTGCTTGTCACCGAATACCAGGTACCTTGTGGGAAGCAGTTTACGGAGAAGATCATCGTGCCAGATGAAAAACAGATCCCCTATGCCCGGCTCGAACGGGTGATGGCTTTTCCTCCTGTGGATTATTTAGAAAAGCTATACATGGGAAAGATGCCAGAGAAAGCAGTGGATCTGACCGATCAGGTGCAGGCAGACGGTACGTTGGACTGGAAGGCTCCTCCCGGTAAAGGAGAGTGGCGCCTGATTGCGACATTCTGCGGCAAGACCCTGCAAAAGGTAAAACGGGCTGCTCCCGGGGGAGAGGGTTATGTGATGGACCATCTTTCTGCAAAAGCAGTTGGAAATTACCTGAGACGTTTTGAAGAGGCTTTTTCGCGTACTTCTACGCCTTATCCGCATGATTTTTTCAATGACTCTTACGAAGTGTACAAGGCC
>DALZBD010000071.1:0-11649 GCA_031977515.1 Bacteroides sp.
CGTCTGAAAAGGCAAGAAACAGACAAAAAGAGTGCTGAAGAAAGAACGAAAGAATCTAATCATAAATTTTCTGGGGAAAATTTAAACAGGCTCTTATCTGCCGGGAAATAGTTGAAAACGAGGTTTGTTTCAAAAGAAACTATTTCGTTTTGATGCATATTTCATCTTCTTTTCAAAAAAATATGCACATAAAAGTTTGTTGTGTGCATATTTGTGCTACCTTTGCCGCCGATATAACTAAAATTAAGAATTAGATGAGAAAAACATTAGGTGTCAGTATTGTGATGCTGATCGTTTCACTTTCAACCTTCGCAGGAGGTCTCCTGACAAATACGAACCAACACGTTTTATTTCTGAGAAATATAGCTCGTGATGCCTCTACTGAGATAGACGCGGTATATTCCAATCCGGCGGGTCTCGCTTTTATGGCAGATGGTCTTCACCTTTCTTTCAACGGTCAAAGTGCGTTTCAGACTCGGACAATAACGTCAACCTTTGCACCGTTTGCAGCTTACGGCGGTAATGAGACAAAGAAATTCAAAGGTGAGGCCTCTGCCCCTTTTATTCCCAGCCTTTTCGCGGTGTACAAAAAGGACCGTTGGGCATTCTCCGGAAACTTTGCTGTGACCGGTGGTGGAGGTAAAGCTACGTTCAACAAAGGACTCTCTTCTTTCGAGTCCATTATAGCCATGTTGCCGGTGATCGGTGATGAACTGGGCATCACAAAATATAGTGTAGACAGCTATATGGAAGGCCGTCAATATATTTTTGGCTTACAGATGGGTGCTACCTATAAGATCACAGATTATCTTTCTGTATTTGGAGGCTTGCGTGTAAATTATGTAAGTAATTCATACCTGGGTTATTTGCGTAATATCGAAATCAATATTCCTACTACTGAAACGATGACGTCGGCTCCGGATTTTTTCAATGGAATGGCCAGTCAGCTGCCTGCTGGAGATACAAAAGAGATGCTTACGACTCTGGGTACTGCTACTGCGAACAAGGAATTGGATTGTAGTCAAAAAGGATGGGGTGTAACTCCGATCATTGGTGCCGACTTCAAGATGGGCAAATGGAATGTGGGTGTGAAGTACGAGTTCAATACCAAACTGAATGTCGAAAATAAGACTGTGATCAACAGTACGGGCTTTCCGGCGTATGATGATGGTGTGAATACTCCACACGATATTCCCAGTTTGCTTACTGTAGGAGTTTCTTATGAGATCCTTCCGGTATTGCGCGCTTCTGTAGGATATCATCATTTCTTTGATACACATGCCAAGATGGCGGACAATCGTCAGAAACATTTGAGTGGTGGTACCAACGAGTATCTGGCTGGTCTGGAGTGGGATGTAACTAAAGTGGTACAAGTAAGCGGTGGAATGCAACGTACCAAATATGGCCTGGAAGATGATTTCATGAATGATATCAGTTTCAATGTAAGTTCGTATACATTTGGCTTTGGTGCAGGATTCAAACTTGCTCAGAACATCAAACTGAATGTTGCTTATTTCTGGACCAATTATGAGACGTACGATCGCACGTCTGCTGTATATAATAACCTTCCTGAAAAGCTTGAAGGAATGGGAGTTTCTAAAGATATGGCTGCTAAAGCTGCTATACCTGGAACAGACAGTTTTACCCGTACCAATAAAGTATTTGGTGTAGGTATCGACTATACTTTCTAAAACAACGGGATCTCTAACGATCCTGATTACTTTGGATTCATGGGAATGATAACGGGAAAATACCGTTGTCTCTCTTGCAATGAATTATTTTATATTGTGTAATCTAACTATTTAGGACGCGATCTCCCGGGAGGGAGGTCGCGTTTTTTATAGCCTGATAAATATCCCTCAATCCCAGACCAACGAAGTCAGTAGAAGAAATCGTTGAAATCAAACGATTGCATGAGGCTTTTTGATATATCCTCGTAAAAAGCCTGTTGTATAGTATAGTTTTTACCCGACTATGCATTGACTTTTTGTTGCTGAATCTAAGCTTTGGATAATAAAAAGATTCTTTTTCCTTTGTTTTGCTTTTTAGTCCTTGTTACGAAAATGCTATTCTGTGCGATGAGAGGGAATAAATATACCTAAAATATTCAGTTTTGCTCCTAAAATCAGTGTTATTTGCTCCGTAAGCCAATGGCAAATCTCTCCTGAGCCAATGGGAAAATGGTCGTAAGCCAATGGGAAAACCCTCCTGACCCAATGGGAGAAAGTCGTTGAGTCAATGGACCAGCTTTGAAATGCTTTGTATATGTTGTGAAAACAGAATTTTCTTTCTGGAATAGTTTCCTCGTGAGCAGAATCGGAAAAAGAAAAATGTAAGTTGATGGCCTTGTTTACAGAGCTAAAGAAAGATTCTGATGCATTTATTGAATAAATGTATCCATTTTGCTCATTAGACATGGAAAATTGTATCTGCTGTAATTCGCGTGGTTGCGTTGAATTTCTTTGTTACTCCTCTGCCTGGTAAATACGCCAATTATAAGCAACAGGAATATCAGATTGACAATTTGTTTATCTGATATTCCTGTCCGGTTCTTTTCTGACAGTATGTCATCAGAGAATTACTTCTTTTATCAGTTGCGCCCATGCGCGGAGACTCCGCCCTTTCACTTACCAATTTACCAGTCCATTCACAATAGGCTCGATCAGGCTGGATACATCCGCATCGAATATCAGTATCAGCAGTATCACGATCAGCACCATTACGAAGATCATAAAGAAGAAAGAGAATATGAACGTGAGAAGGTAAATCAGTATGGATTTCCATATAGCGGTGCGCCATTTTATACCAAACAATCCTTTGTATGTCCAGGCCGGGAAGAATATATAGAAAAAGACCATATAGGCAGTGGTGCTGTGAGAGGTAAACTCACCGATAGGGTAAAGCATGAGATCTATGATCACCTTCTGGCAGGTGGTGAATGCTGTGGCAAATACCAGTTCTGTATAGTTGTATACTCCTCTGGAACGCCTGAAAAAGAGCAGCTTGGTAAACAGCGCGTAGAAAGGGATCATCAGGATACAGCGGAAGATCAGCGAATCATACATATTGTTGGTCAGTTCCCGGAAGATCTGCAGAATATGTTGGGCCTGCATTTCCGGATGCTTGAATTTATTCCAGGTCTTATAGACATTCTTCCTCTTGTTTTCTCCGGAGTACTTCCGGGAGTGGGTAGCTGTTTTCCTGTTATCTCCGATCTCAGGTGCGGCAGGGGTAGTCACTACATATATTGTATCAGATGCAGGTATCCTTTTGCCGGGTTTTTTCTTATTAGATAAAGTCTTATTCTCGTTTCTGATGAATTCATTTCTTGCTTCCTGTTTGCCCTGGATGAGGTTGATGGAAAATGCCATGAGTCCATAGAATGTACAGAAGATGATCAGTAAGGTAAAAGGATTGCGGTAGTCTTTGCGCCGACCGGAGATGTATTCTTTGATCATCAGTCCGGGACGGGTAAACATCATCCAAAAAGTGCGGAACGTAGTGTTGTCGATGCTGAAAAAAGTATCGAAAATATTGTGCATCCAGGTACGGAAAGTGAGCCGTTTGACATCCGCTGTCTGGCCACATTGCGGGCAATAGGGAGTGTCGAAAGCGGTACCGCAATTGCGGCATTTATCTTCTTCGGGATTGAATGCAGGAACTTTGGGAGGGCGTCGTTTTTTCTCTCTGCGTGCTTCTCTTTTTGCTTCTATAAACGAAAGCAGTCTGTCCTTGATCTGCCCGAATAATTCTTTCAGTTGTTTCATGGAAGGGATTCAAAGTTGTTGATCTGTACCAGTTAAGTACGAGTATGTGTTTTCGTCAGACAAAAGTAGATAATTTTCCGGTAAAATACATACCGGTCTGTATAAAATCAGAAGTAGTTTCCGTCCGCGAGTTCCCATATCGCCCCAAAGACAGGGCTTACAAGAGTCCATATTGTATGCTGTCTATGTCTGTATTTTCTGTTCTTCCAATCGTACCTCGTAAATCATACCGTTTCCCATTCATCGGTTGATTCTTTCCGTCCAGGTCTGAAAATTGTCACTTCGCGCGAAACCCGTTTGAGCTCTGGAAAGAGGCAGGTACATTTGTAGAGGAATCAATAAAAAGTCAAGGGATGTTCAAAACTATTGTGCGTTTTTCGATCCGTAAAAAGATGTTTGTCGGGTTGGCTACACTCTTGCTGCTGGCGGCAGGAATATATGCCATGCTCATCCTGCCGGTAGATGCCGTACCGGATATTACCAACAACCAGGTGCAGATCGTCACTGTATCGCCCACATTGGCACCTCAGGAAGTGGAACAGTTGATCACCTTTCCGATAGAGACCGCCATGAGCAACATCATGAATGTGGAGGAGATCCGGTCGGTATCCCGCTTTGGGTTGTCGCTGGTGACTGTGGTGTTCAAAGAAAATGTGCCTACACTTGATGCCCGCCAATTGATCAACGAACAGATACAGACAGTGGCAGGAGAGATACCTCCCGAATTGGGTACACCGGAACTGATGCCCATCACTACCGGACTGGGAGAGATCTATCAGTATATCCTGAAAGTGGCCCCCGGATATGAAGATCGCTACGATGCGATGGAGCTGCGCACCATACAGGACTGGATCGTGAAACGACAACTGGCAGGGATTCCGGGCATTGTGGAGATCAACAGTTTCGGTGGATACATGAAACAGTACGAAGTAGCTGTAGACCCCGATGTATTGTATGGAATGGACATTACCATCAGTGATGTATACGAAGCCCTGCAACGCAACAATCAGAATACCGGGGGGAGTTATATCGAGAAGGCCACCCGTGCCTATTACATACGTAGCGAAGGCATGGTCGGCAGCCTGGATGATATCCGACAGATCGTAGTCACCAACCGTGGTGGTATGCCAGTATGTGTAGGCGATGTGGCTATCGTACGTTTCGGAGCACCCAAGCGTTTCGGTGCATTGACTATGGATGGGCAGGGAGAGTGTGTCGGTGGCATAGCCATGATGCTCAAAGGGGCCAATGCCAATGTGGTAACACGCGAACTGGAAGCACGTGTGGAACGTGTGCAGAAGCTATTGCCCGAAGGCATCACTGTAGAGCCTTACCTCAATCGTTCCGAGTTGGTCAGACGCAATATCTCTACCGTCATCAGAAATCTTGTGGAAGGGGCTCTGATCGTGTTCGTGGTGCTGATCCTCTTTCTGGGAAATGTACGTGCCGGGCTGATCGTAGCCTCTGTAATACCCCTGTCGATGCTTTTCGGTTTTATTCTGATGCGTGTGTTTGGCGTATCTGCCAACCTGATGAGCCTCGGGGCAATTGACTTCGGAATTGTGGTCGATGGCTCCATTGTGATTGTAGAAGGTATACTGGCCCATCTCTATTCCAGTAGGCTCGCGGGGCGTACCCTTTCGGCACAGGAGATGGACGAGGAGATTGAGCAGGGTACAGCCGGAGTGGTGCGTAGTGCGACCTTCGCCGTACTCATTATCCTGATCGTATTCTTCCCTCTTCTTACCCTGACCGGTATCGAAGGAAAGTATTTCACTCCGATGGCCAAGACGCTTGTCTTCTGCATCATCGGTGCGTTGCTGCTTTCTCTGACGTATGTGCCGATGATGTGTTCTCTTTTTCTCAAACGTACCCTCTCTGCCAGTCGCACCTGGGCCGATCGGTTTTTCGACCGTCTCAATGTCTGGTACCGCAAGGCGCTTGTTCCCTGTCTGCGTCACGGGCGCGTCACTGTGTTGGTGGCCTTCACGGCGTTGGGTGCTTCGTTGTGGTTGTTTACCCGTCTGGGAGCAGAGTTCATCCCTACACTTGACGAGGGAGACTTTGCCATGCAGATGACCCTGCCTGCCGGGAGTTCGCTGTCTCAGAGCATGGAGGTATCCGATCAGGCAGAGAAAATACTGTTGGGCAACTTTCCTGAGATCCGGCACGTGGTAGCTAAGATAGGGACAGCGGAAGTCCCTACTGACCCGATGGCGGTAGAGGATGGAGACCTGATGATAGTGATGAAACCCTTCTCCGAATGGACTTCTGCCCGCAGTCGCGCGGAAATGGTAGAGAAGATGAAGGAGGCACTCGAACCGCTGTCCGAAGCAGCCGAATTCAATTTCAGCCAGCCCATACAGTTGCGCTTCAACGAACTGATGACCGGGGCTAAAGCAGACATTGCGATCAAGTTGTACGGAGAGGATATGGAAGAACTCTATACCAAAGCCAGAGAGGCGGCCCGCTATGTGGAGCAGGTGCCCGGTGCGGCGGATGTGCTGGTGGAGCAGGCCATGGGATTGCCGCAGTTGGTGATCACCTACGACCGCCGCCGTGTGGCACGCTACGGACTGAATATAGAAGAACTAAATACACTGGTGCGTTCGGCATACGCCGGGGAGACAGCCGGAGTAGTCTTTGAAAACGAACGTCGTTTCGATCTGGTGGTGCGTCTGGACCAGGAGAAATATCCCGAACCGGATATCGACAGGTTGTTTGTACGTACGGCCGATGGAGGTCAGGTACCCCTCAGCGAGGTGGCTCGTCTGGAATACCGGAGTGGCCCGTTGCAGATCAACCGTGACGAGACCAAGAGACGCATTGTGATCGGGGTGAATGTGCGCGAAGGAGATATTCAGCAGGTAGTGGAGCAGATACAGGAGACTCTGGACAGGAATGTAACCCTGAAGCCCGGATACTATTTTGAGTATGGCGGACAGTTTGAGAATCTGCAAAATGCTATTTCTACGTTGCTGGTAGTGATCCCGGTAGCTCTGTCGCTGATCCTGTTGCTCCTTTTCTTTGCTTTCCGCAGTGTGGTGTATACGTTGGTGGTGTTCTCTACAGTGCCGCTTTCGCTCATCGGAGGTATTGTGGCCTTGTGGCTGCGCGGACTTCCTTTCAGTATATCGGCGGGTGTAGGCTTCATTGCTTTGTTTGGGGTAGCGGTGCTCAACGGTATCCTGATGATCAATCATTTCAATGATCTGCGCAAGCGCAGCAGGTATACACTTTCTACAACTAACATCATCCGTAGAGGCTGTCCCCACCTGCTTCGTCCGGTGTTCCTGACCGGACTGGTGGCTTCACTGGGATTTGTGCCAATGGCCATTGCCACCTCTGCCGGTGCCGAAGTACAACGTCCGTTGGCTACGGTAGTGATAGGAGGGCTGATCGTCTCCACATTGCTTACTCTCCTCATTATTCCTGTCTTCTACCGGATGGTCAACAGCACCGTCGTGTGGAAACGCACCTCCTGGGGCAAGCGTTTGTCTCCGCTGTTGCTTTTGCCTTTGCTCTCTGTAGGTATGCAGGCACAGGAGAAGGTAACACTGGATCAGGCTATAGAGATGGCCCTGACCCATCATCCCCGCTTGCAGACTGCTACTTTGTCGGTAGAGCAGGCGAGAACGGTGCGGGGAGAAAATTTTGAGATAGGCCCGACTTCGGTTTCTTATGCATGGGGACAGTTAAACGGTACGGACCGCAAGGACAATCAATGGGAAGTAAACCATTCTTTTGGCTCCCTGCTTACTCCTTATTATAAAAATGTATTGGTAAACAAAAAGGTAATAGCTGCTGAGTATTACCGTGCGTTAGTCAGTAAAGAGGTGGTTGCCGAGGTGAAACGTGCTTGGGCCTATTACGATTATATCTATCGGCAACTTCTGCTTTTTCATCAACAGGAAGAGTGGGCATGCCGTTTGCGGCAGGCCGGAGAGTTGCGCTACCAGCAGGGAGACATTACCTTGCTGGAGAAGAATATGACTGCTACGCTGGCAGTGGATCTGACTACCCGCCTGATACAACTCAACGAGGAACTCAACATCGCCGCCCACCGACTTAGCTGGGTGTGCTATTCCGATCTTCCTTTGTTGCCGGCCGATACGCTGCAGGTGCTTTTTACGCCTCCGGCAGAGACATCGTTGCCTTCTCTGATACATACCGGTTATTACCACAGCCTGGCTGCCGGGAAGCAGGCAGAGGTGAGGGTGGAACGCAGCCGGTTCTTTCCGGAATTCTCGGCAGGGTATGTGCGGCAGAAGATCACCCCTGTCAAAGGGCTGGACTCGTGGATGGTTGGGGTATCTTTTCCATTGTTTTTTGCCCCACAGAAAAGTCGGGTGAAGCAGGCCAGACTGGATCACCGGATGGCTCTTCTTGAAGCGGATACGCAAGGACGTGAACTCCGCAACCGGATAGAAGAGTTGCGGGGGCGTTTGCGTCAGCAACAGGAATTGCTTCGCTATTATAAAGAAGGAGCGTTGCCCGAGGCAGAGGCATTGATGCGGAGTGCCTCCCTGCAATTTTACGAGAGTGATACGGACATTATCCAGTATATCCAAAGTTTCAATGCGGCCCGTGACATCCGGATCAACCACCTGGAGGTATTGTACCAGTACAATGTATCGGTGTTGGAACTGGAATTGTATACGGAGTAAGGATGGATTTCTTTTTTGAGATACAGCATGTCTGTATAAACGAGAAATCTGATACGTAAGGTACCAGCATCTCTGCAAGTAAATCGCGTTGAAAAGAAAACATCCACTTGTAGAGACGCAATACTTTGCGTCTCAAAGAATAAAGGCTCAAAGAATAAAACAAACTATAAATAACAGAGTATTATGAAATATGTAGGATTACCCATCGTATTGTGTCTGCTCATCGCATGCACCGGTGATGTGAAAATACCACAGGCAGCAGAGGCAGCCACTGTGAATGTGTCGGTAGAGGCTCTTTCTGCTGCAACGGAAGAAGAGGAGGAGACAGATGAAACTGCGCTGGCCATTGTGAACCCGGAGTTTACTTCGCTCAACGGAACGCTGGTGGTGCCACCCCGTAAGCATGCATCGGTTTCTGTGACCATGGGCGGTGTGGTACGCTCCATTATCTTCCTGCCCGGAGAATATGTGAAGCAAGGTACAGTGATGGCATCGCTGGAAAATCCGGAGTTTATCGAACTACAACAGGAATACCTGGAGGCTGTGGCGCAGACAGAGTATCTGGAGGCGGAATACGAACGCCAGGAGGTATTGAGCGGGCAGGAAGTAGCTTCGAAAAAGCGTTTTCAGGAAAGCAAGGCCGAATATCTCTCCATGAAGAGCCGCAAGGATGCTGCCGCTGCCCGGTTGCGGTTGCTGGGACTTTCGCCCGAATCATTGCTCAGTGGCGGTATTGTGCCTTACCTGACGGTGACAGCCCCATTGAGCGGATATGTGACAGGTACGAAGGTCAACCTGGGTAAGTTTGTCGCTCCCGGCGAACCCTTGTGCGAGATTGTGGACAAGGGGGTAGCCCTTCTGTGTCTGACCGCTTACGAAAAAGACCTTTCCCTGCTCACAGTAGGTGGCTCGATCCGATTCAGGATCAATGGTCTCACAGACGAACAGTTCGAAGCTTCGGTGATCTCTATCGGCCAGGAAGTAGATGCCGTAGGGCGTTCGGTAGATGTATATGCCCGGGTGTTGGCGCCACGTGCCGATTTTCGTCCCGGAATGTATGTAACTGCACAGGTACGTAAACCCTGATCCCTACAGCTATGGACGATGTTCCCGGGATAATAACCGATAAAGAACCTGCCCGAATCTATGGATTATTTGAGAAGGGTATTTATCTTTGTTCCATGAACAAATTGCTGAAAGAAAGATACCTGCTTCTGCTGATCCTTGTATCGGCCGTAGTGGCGGTATTGATGCACTTCCCGGAAATCATTTCGCTGGTCGACAACGATCCGGTCGATATCTTTCCGGGGATGTCTGTAGTGGATGTCGTGAGCGAGGTAGTCATGGGGTTTGTGTCCCTGTTGCTGCTTTTCCTGATCAATCTGTATTGGTTTGGATTCCATCGCCCCATAGCGGCGGTAGGCTGGAAGAATATCCTGTCTGCCTTTATCGTTATCTGGTGCGTCAGCAGTTTGCTCTGGAGAGTGTTTGTCGGTATACATTCCTGGGGATTGGTGCCTGCGGTAGAGGCCATGACACACTACTACCTGCATCCGCTGCGGGATGTGATGATCACCCTGATCGTGGTAGGTACCAGCTACATCCTCTACCTGATCCGTAGGAGCCGCCGGATACAGACAGAGAATCAGCAGTTGCAGGAGGAAAATCTCATCCATAAATACGAAGCACTGAAGAATCAGCTCAATCCTCACATGCTCTTCAATTCCCTCAACACCCTGCAGTCGTTGATACCGGATGCACCCGTAAAAGCCCAGGATTATGTGCAGGAACTTTCCCGCGTATTGCGCTATACCCTGCAGGAGAATCAGAACAAGAACGTGACCCTGCGCGAGGAGATGGAATTCGTACGTTCATTTATCTTTCTGCTGAAAATGCGCTATGAAGACAATCTCATATTCGATGTAGAGATAGATGCTGCCTGTGAAGATCGTGTAATACCTCCCATGTCTGTGCAGATGCTGATCGAGAATGCAGTGAAGCACAACGAGATCAGCAACCGCAAGCCGCTGACCGTCACAGTGACCACTCAGGATGGCGAACTCTCGGTGAGCAATCTCATACAGCCCCGGCGTACGCCGTATATCGGCATGGGGATTGGCCTTTCCAACCTCAGTAAACGATACCAGTTGCTCTTCCGTAAAGAGATAAGTGTGCGCAAAGATAAAGATATGTTCACCGTAACCATACCGCTGATATGAAAACACTGATCATAGAAGATGAAAAGGCTGCCGTACGCAACCTGCAATCGTTGCTCTCGGTCGAAACACCGCAACTGGAGATTGTGGCGACACTGGACAGTGTATCGGATGTGCTGGATTGGTTGCAAGGGAATCCCCTGCCGGAACTGATCTTTATGGACATCCATCTGGCAGACGGATCGGCTTTTGAGATCTTCGAATACGTGGATATCTCCTGTCCGGTCATCTTCACCACGGCCTACGACGAATACGCCCTGAAAGCTTTTAAGGTCAATAGCATCGACTACCTGCTCAAACCCATAGGGCGGGAGGATGTGCGTAAGGCGATGAACAAACTGCAACGACTCTGCCCGGCGGAAACTCCCGTGACACAGGATATTCATTCACTGATCCGGGCCTTCCGAAGAGAGGCGACCTATAAAACTCATTTCCTGATTCCGGTGAAGGGAGACAAACTGCTTCCTCTGCCTGTGGAGGATATTCTTTGTTTCCATATCGAAGAGGGAATGGTGAAAGCCATTACTAACGAAGGGAAAGAATACCTGCTGAGCCAATCCATAGATGAACTCTCCGAAAGCCTCAACCCACAGGATTTCTTCCGTGTCAACCGTCAGCACCTGATCGCCCGCAAAGCGATCAGGGACATCGATCTGTGGTTCAACAACCGATTGTCTGTCAACCTGAAAGTAGACCACGGAGAGAAGATACTCGTGAGCCGCGCCAGAGTGACGGAGTTCAAAGAGTGGTTTACCGGAGGGTAAAATCATATAGCATATCACGGATGGCTCGGAACAATCCGGGATATGTACTGTTTTTTAGGGACTTTTCCGGGGGCGTACCGGTTTGTTGCTGACGCAAGATCTTCGAGATGTGAGATATGGGAAATAGGCAGTGTTTGAGACATAAAGTATAGGAGACGCAAGGTATTGCGTCTCTACAAGTAAACCATATACCTGAAGAGAAAATACAATGGGTGTAGAGACGCAATACCTTGCG
>DALZBD010000072.1:0-11645 GCA_031977515.1 Bacteroides sp.
CCTGGAACCGGAACTCTCTCCAGTGTGTCTATTCAGTCCGGATCGTTTGGAACAGCTGGTGTACTCAACGCTGAGACAGGTGCTCTTTCTTCTGTTACTGGTCTTGGGTCACAGTTCAGTCTTTCCGGAGAAAACAAAACAATCACAAGCGGATCGACACTGAATTATGATTTTCTTGTAGTATCTGGTACAGACCGGAAAGATGTCACGATCTATTTAACAGTTGATGGGAAAGAATATAGCTGTACAGCTTCAGCGCCTGCATCCACTTTGAAACAGGGTGGAATTTATTCCTATACGGTCACGCTGGATAAAGGTCAACTTTCATTTTCCGATATAGTGGTAGAGAATCCGGGTGAGTTAGATGATGATGGAAATCTGATCATTGATGTCGGAAATTACAAAGTCCGAATAGGAGGAAATACCACCGGAATTGCATTTTCTTACAGGGTTTCCGGTGGAGTACTTACCTTATATGCCGTTTCTATTGATCAGGATATGGTTGTTAAAGCTGCTGAATTATCTCCTTCCAGTGGGGGAACTTTCTCTCAAACCGAAGATGATACTTCCAAAACTATTACATTATCTAATCTGAATCAGGATGTATGGATATTATTTGATGGAGTTGATACCAAAAGACCTCCTGTTACATATACTTTATCAACCAATCAAGGAACTCCTGATGTATATGTGGATAATATTTATGTCGGAACTGTAACTGGTGGAACATGTATATGGACTGCTCCTGAATATGATTCCAATAAGACTATAACATTAAAGAACATAACTGTTCCTGAGTCAAGATACGGTCATGGTGCTCATGGATTATGTAACTATGCAGGTGGTCTTTCGGGAAGTCCAGGTACATCAATTACTATATCTCTTGAAGGATATGTCAGTGAATGGGCAGTCGATTATGAGGAAAATAGAACAGGTATATTAACAAAAGGAAATACTACTATAACGATAAATGCTCGTTCTAACGAATATGATACTGATACCTGGTGTGAGCCTGTTACTATAAGTAGGGGTACTGCGCTTACCACTTCACCTGATTGGGATGGGCAGGTGACATACAGCGGTGGTACCTTAACGGTTACGTTTGGAAATAACTCTGGTTCTTATGATTGGTTAAAAGTTATCTATAATTATAAGGGTATATCACAAAATTATGGATTTTTCAAAGTTACAACCCTGTAAAATTTTAAACTTATCTCATTTCTCTGAATACATAAATGGGTTAATAAAAATGTAATACAAGGAGAATGTATAAGATTGTATTATTACCCATTAAAAAATTAAAGTTTATGAGAAGGCGAAGAACTGAAAAAAGAGAGTTGGTAACATATACACTCAGTACAAATCAAGGCACTCCGGATGTATATGTTAATAATGTTTATATTGGTACGGTAGACTCTAATGGTAAATTGAGTTGGACAGTTCCAGAATACTATGTAGATGAAACAATTTCATTAAAGAACATGTCCATGCCGCCCTCAGTAAAAAGTCGTGGTGCACATGGTTTGTGCGGAGGTGTTCGTGGAACTTTTTATGGAGAGCCAAATAGTTCCTTTTCTACAAGTCTTAGTGGCTATGCGTGGGATCGGGTGATTGATTATGAAGAGAATAGTTCAGCAATATTAAAAAAAGGAAGTACCAATATTAGAATAGATGCAATTCCTAATGAATATGAGGAATCGATATGGTGCGAACCAGTTACTTTGAGTTCTCCAGGTGCGAGCAACCCACCATCTGCTAATTGGGATGGAATACTTACTTTTAGCGGAAATACATTTACTGTCAAATATGCGTCCAATCCCGGTGCAAGAGCTGAATTGAGAGTTATTTATAATTATAAAGGGAGATCTCAAAGTTATGGATATATTATTTTTGTGACTAAATAATATGGATAGGTCTTTTAAAAGAGTTATAATGCTCTCTTTGTAACCTATATCTATGATAAGCTATGAAGGAGGCTGTCTCAAAATAGAAAAATGAGGCAGCCTTACTTTTAATTTATAAGTCAATATATAAAAATCTCCTTGTTTTAGAGCTTTTTCCTAACAAAAAGCATATAAAACAAGGAGATTTTATTTAAAGAGGTTTCAAACTGTAAGATTTTTGAAAATCAAAATCTATTTTGAGACAGCCTCTTTTTCTGTTTTACACGTTAAGATAAGCCCTCTTCTCCCTGCAACGGGATTTATTCCTTGGGATCACTTGTGGAAATATCGGATCAGGAAATCCTGATTCTGTTTTACCAGTTCCCTCCCTCTTTTTTTACCGATAAGAGAATTGACACGTATAGAAGGAAGAAGCTTTTTGGTGATCAGAAAATTCAGCATTTCTTGTGATACCAGATCGGGGTTTAGTAGTAGGGCCAGTCCCATGTCTGCCACCCTATCTTTATCGTAGTAAGGATTTCTTTTGTCTTTTATCAGCAGGGCACCATTCGGTACGATCTCTGCCTCTTTTCCCGGCGTTGCAAACAAAACCAGGTATTCCTCTTCTCTGTTTTCCAAAGTAGCCCTATTCTCCACTCCCAATGTGGCAGATAACCACTGGTTTAGTTCATCATAATCAGCGAAATAGGCTAAGGGGTACCCCTTATTCGCCTTCATGATCCGTTCAAAAAACAATTGATTGGCTGTATCCTGAGCATCGGACTTTTCTTTGAAGTCCAGGAAATACTCTTCTTTGTTCCAGATAGTCACTCCATTTACATTCCATTCCTGGTTATATTTCACTAAAGAAGTTACCACCGCTTTATTCTCTGTAACAGAAGAAGGGAGAGTATTGAAAGAGGATTTTAGTACTTCAAATTTTTCACCTTTTCTATTATGCAGATAGAAAACTGTGTCATCTTCACTCTCTACCAGATAAGAATCTATATTTCTGGATTCCAGTTCACTTGTCAGTTGGTATCCGCAAAACTCCTTCGTATCGCTTAGTATCAGCATCAACCAATCTTTCAGAGGCAAAGATAAAGGACCGGTTTTTGCATTGAACAAAACACTGGAACGGACACTGTATTCAATTAAGTACCACTCTTCTTCCTCATATTCCCCATCCTCGTATGGCTCCAGTTCCTTGTCCAGCAACAGATAACTGGCAGCACCCAACAGATACGACTTATAGAAAAGCCACTGACTGAAAAGTTTGGAAGAGAAGAAATCATTGTATAGTTCCTCCTGGTAGATGTAGTCTTGGAAGTATTCATTGATGGGGGCATTCTCAAAATCATCATCCAATGTGTTGAAAATGAGTGTGGATATAGCAGCTATCAAAGGATTATCAGGATTTATAAATGAATTTTTCCGGTTGTTCTGAATGATGCTCCATATAAGGAAGGACACATCCTGGGGATTGATCTCGTCATGCACATACAACTCTTCATTCACCTCATAAAACGGAAGGGGTTTTCCATACATTTCCCTATGCCGTTTTGTAAATGCCTTCCAGAGTCCTATATCGGAGATCACATCTTCGAAATAAGCCGTTACTGTCAGAGCCATGTCTTTTCGTCTTTCCTGTGAAAATTCATTTCGCAGGAGCGAACCACTTAGCAGGTCGAACAGGTGATTAGCTAACCGGACATAGTAAAAATCGCTACTGGTATTTTTCCCATAAGGATGGAGATCCAGCCAATCTTCCATAGTTATGATATTCATTGCCATAGCAGAAGTGTATTTTCAGTGTTCGCACAAATATACAACTTTCATAGATGGTAAACCGAATGTTCTGACAAATAAATGTGAAGGATTTGTTAGTAACGGTTTACCTTTTGCTCGTTTCTTTATTTAGATACCAACGCCTCTACACTGTGTGTGACCTCTTTGCCATACGGTATGTTATCTCTTTGCAACGCAGTGCGTGATCTCTTTAGAATACGGTATGTTATCTCTTTGTGATAGGGGGCATGATTTCTTTGTAATAGGGTGGGTGATTTCTTTGCAACGCGGTATACTTGTAGAGACGCAATACTTTGCGTCTCTACAAGTGTATTAATTTCAAAAGAAATCACATACGGTGTAGAGGCGTTGGTATCTTGCCCCAAAGAAAAGAACGAGAACAAGTAAACAGATTCTTAAAAGTATGAATAGCAGTATTTAATTGAACAGCGGTATTTAGATAAATAACAGTATTTAGATGAAAAGCAGCGTTTATAAACGTGCAACAAGAAGTTTACCGACATGCACATGTCAGTATATCGTTTTTTGTACATCTTCCAAAGGATATATGCGTCAAAGTAATTTTGCATATCTCTTTTTACCTTCTGCATTCGATCAATTCCTTTCCTGTTTCCAGCATATAAGTGCGATCATACAACGTCACTGGAAGTGATTCTCCTTCGAGCAACTTTATGATAACTTCTTTTTTTGTCACTTTTACCTGTAACATACAGCCCCGGAAATAGATATAGAAAGAATAAGAATCCCATTTTTCCGGAATGGCAGGACTGAATCTAAGGATGTTTTTTTGTATCTGCATCTGGGCAAAGCCTTGTACAATAGCCAGCCAGCTGCCTGCCATACTGGTCACATGCAGTCCCTGATGCACTTCATTATTATAA
Organism: Bacteroides sp.; assembly: GCA_031977515.1. Lineage (GTDB taxonomy): Bacteria > Bacteroidota > Bacteroidia > Bacteroidales > Bacteroidaceae > Bacteroides. Next base: position 4,574 of record DALZBD010000072.1, read on the forward strand.
TCATCCAGATCCAGCCGGGTAGCCCGCAGGAAGAGGTCATACGCCTTTTCGGTATCTCCGATACGGGCAGCAAGGATCGAGTGTACGAAAGGAGAGAGCGAAGACTCATGCAGCGTACGGGGTTCGTAGAACTGGAAATTCCTACGTACCGTCTCTTTGTCGAAGTTGTAATAGTACAGATACAGTCCAAGCAATACATCTCCCTGCTTGATGAAGCAGGAGCGGAGAATACGATCCCACGACCAGTGCTGATTGATAGGGCGTTCTTCTGTGGGTATGCTATCTACCGTATCCAATACCTTATCCAGGTAGCCTTCCTGTTGCAGGAAGATGCCACGATCCCCGTCTTCCGGAAGATACATTTTTTCGATGATCTCTTTCCACCGTTTTGTTTCGGCGGGATCGAAATCAGTAATCCGGCAGGTACGGGCGTATTCTTCCGGATATTCACGGGCGGCCAGATCAATATATTCTATTGTTTTCTGAAGGGATTGTACACAAGAGTAGTTCGTATACCAGTTGTTGTTTACATTGTTTTCGTATTCATCCGGGCCTGTCACTCCCAGCAGTACGTATTTTTGCTTCGCTTCCGAGAAGGATACCCGTTGACTCCAGAACCGGCAGATCGCGATCATTACTTCCAGACCGTATTTGGCTACATAACCCGTACTTCCTGTCATGACAGTATATTGATCGATGGCATAGACCATGATATTGTTGCGGTGAATCTCTTCGAATGTGATTTCCCATTCGTTGTGACATTCCTCTCCGTTGCTGGTAACCATCGGGTAGAGGGCTGCTCCATCAGAAAAGCCTAATTTTTCCGCATTCTCAATGGCCTTGTGCAACTGGTTGTAGCGGTAGAGGAGCAGATTTTTTACGATCTCTTTCGGGTTGGAGAGCAGGAAGAAAGGTACACAACACAACTCTGTATTCCATTGTGTATTTCCTCCGTATTTCTCACCCGTAAATCCTTTCGCTCCGATATTCAGTCGCGGGTCATCACCCCGGTAACTCTGAGACAACTGGAAGATATTGAATCGTATCCCCTGTTGTGCTTCCGGATCGCCTTCGATCACTACGTCCGTTGTATCCCAGATCTCTTTCCATATATTTCTGTGTGCTTCCACGAGCATATTCCAGCCTGTTTGCCTGGCCTCTTTGGCCTCTTTCACAGCCTGGTCGACCAGACTTCTGCGGTCGCAATACAATGTGGAGACTATAGCACTATATTTCAGCAATGTCACTTCATCACCGGGTTTTACATCTGCTCCGGCGCTGAAGCCCGTGAGTTTTTCCTTTTCTATTTTGATCTGTGTACCAGTCACCGGTTTTCCGTTCTTCAGCAACTCATACGTAAGTGCACAAGTCAACTGGCTCTCTTCCCGTTTGATCTGTGCCCAGATATAGGCATGGTCGCTGCGTGTCTCAGCTTTCAGGATGTTCCACATCTTTTCATCAAAGTTGGAGCGTTCGTAGGTGACATCCGCATTTATATAAGGTACCAGTGAGATCTTTCCTTCGTAGTTGATGGAGGTCACGCGATAGCGGATCAGACATAAGTTTTGCTGAGCCATGCTGTTGATGTGCTCGACATGGATACGGAGCTTGTGGCCTTTGGGAGATTCGACTGTCATGTCCCGGTAAGATATGCCCTCTTTCATATCGAGCCGTCGGTTAAACTGTTCTACATCCCACTGTGCCAGATCCAGTTCTTCATCGATCAGTCGTACATAGATGCCACTCCAGTTGGGAGCATTCGGTATACGGGAGAAAAAACTCGGGTATCCGTTTTTCCACCAGCCTACACGGGTACGGTCGGCATACGTGATGCCTCCGACATATGAACCTTGCAGTGTGTCTTCTGTATAAGTTTCCTCAAAATTACCTCGTTGTCCTATACGGCCATTGCCCAGACTGAATATACTTTCCGAAGCACGGATGTGCTCCGGAGTGAATCCTTCTTCAATCACATTCCATTCGTCTGTCTTCAGGAATTTCTTCATAGTACGATCTTGTGTGTTTTTATGGAGTGCCAATATACAAAAAATAATGCACCGCTTTCCAACGATGCATCATTTTTTATTTTTTTACACCGGCTTTTTCTTTATATCCGGCTTTTTAAGTTTTTTTTCCGTATAGATTATTGTTGCTGTTTCTGTGCGGAGGTCTCTTTGATAAAGTATACACAGACAGCCCCTGCGATCAGGAATACTCCGGCCAATACCAGCATGTGTACCTGACGGCCGCCTACCATGCTCAGGAGAAGCCCCCCAGCTACTGCCGCGATGATCTGTGGCAGGCAGATAGTTCCGTTGAACAATCCCAGGTATGCTCCCATGTTCTTACCCGAAATAGAGTTGGTCAGAATGGTGAAAGGCATAGCCAGCATAGCAGCCCAGGCACATCCGATGAGTATATAAGAGACAAACAACAGGTATTGATTGTGGAAGAAGAGGGTCGAGATAAATCCGATACCTCCGATCACCAGACTCAATGAATAGGCCAGTTTGCGTGACTTGAACATCGGCAATACCACTGCCCAGGTGACCGAGCCGATGGCCTGTAAAGCAAACAGTACACCTACCCAGTTTCCAGCCTCCTGATAACCTGCGCTTTCGGGGTCGGTAGTGCTCCATACAGTATCTGCGATGGCCCCGTTGGTATAGGTCCACATATACATGAAAGCAGCCCAGCAGAAAAACTGTACCAATCCTACTGTCCAGAATACTTTCGGTGCATTCTTCAGCAAAGAAATAAAGTCTGTTTTTTCTTTTTTCTCTGCTGCTGTAATGCCGTGAAACTCTTCGAACTCTTTCGGAGGAAGTTCCTTGACTTTAACGGTAGTATAGATCACACACAGGATCAGAATGATGGCTCCAATGTAAAAAGAATAGATCACAGAATCGGGTACGGTACCTTTCTCTGCTATGTTGCTGATACCGATCCAGGTAAATATAAAAGGAAACAGGTATCCTACCAGACTTCCTGCGTTGCAAAGGAAACTCTGAATGGAATAGGCCAGACCCTTTTGCTTCTCATTGACCATATCTCCTACCATCATCTTAAAAGGCTGCATGGCCATATTGATAGAGGTGTCGAGGAAAAGCAGGGAGATCAGACCGAACATCATGGCTGCACCTACTGCCATACCGAAACTTCCCGCATTGGGGAGAAGGCACATCACGATCACAGCTACCAGCGATCCTACAAACAAGTAAGGGATACGACGGCCAAACCGTGTCCATGTCCTGTCACTGGCAGCCCCCACAATGGGTTGTACAATGATACCTGCCAGCGGAGGCAGGATCCAGAAATAACTCAGGTCGTGTGGGTCCGCACCCAGGGTGGCAAAGATACGACTGATGTTGGCACTTTGTAAAGCATAGGCGATCTGTACGCCAAAGAAGCCGAAACTGATGTTCCACAGCTTCCAGAAACTTAAATCGGGTTTTGTCTTCATGATATTTTTAATATTCGTCTTTCTCTGTTCGTTGAGCTTTAAGTTTTAAGTACGGTGAGGATATAAATAACTTATAACTTAAAACTCATATTATATAACTCAAAACTTAAAACTTATAACTCATGGTATATAATTCAAAACTTATAACTCAAAACTTATCTGGTTGTCCCCCGTACCACCAGACTGGTCTTGACGATCTTGTTGCCTCCCTTTTTTTGTCCATCTTCTTTATCGATTTTCTCGATCAGGATCTGTATGGCACTTTTTCCAACTTCTTCTCCCCGCTGCTCTACCGTAGTGAGTTTCGGGTCGGTGCTCTGTGCGATGGCTCCGTCGGTAAATCCACAAATAGATACCTCTTCCGGGATCTTCAATCCGACCAGTTTGCAGGCATACAAAATACCGGACGCTGTTTCGTCGTTGATAGCGAAAAATCCATCCGGGCGATCTTTCTCCTCCAGTAGGGCAGGGGTGATGGCAATGGCCTCTTCGCGGGTATCACATAGCCTGATCATGCTCTCATCTACAGGAACACGGTATTTTTTCATTGCATCCAGGTAACCGTTGCGACGGTTTTTCGTAATCTCCAGGTGAGGAGCCGCTCCATAGAAAAAGATACGTTTGCATCCGGTCTGTATCATATACTCCACTGCGGCAAACGAGCCGGCATAGTCATCGACCACTACGCGCTCGGTATTGATTCCCGTACAGATGCGATCGTAAAAAACGACCGGTATGTTGTTGTTTAAAAGTTCCTGATAATGATCGTATTGGGAGGTGTCTTTGGCCAATGAAGCGATCACGCCACAGACACGGGCCGCCAGGAAAGAATGTACGATCTTTGTTTCCCGTTCGTACAATTCATTGCTTTGTGCCACCAGAATATTGTATCCATGTTTGGCAGCTGCCTCTTCGATGCCGCTCAACACACAGGAGAAGAAATGATGTACCAGTTGCGGTACGATGACTCCAATGGTATTGGAACGGCTGGCCCGCAGGTTCACGGCCAATACATTGGGCTTATAATTATGCTCACGCGCATACTTATGTACGGTGTCCCGTGTATCCTGGCTGATGTCCGGATTGTTTTTCAAAGCCCTGGATACCGTGGAAGGTGAGACTCCCAAGGCACGTGCGATGTCTTTGATAGTGATCTGAGGTTTATTCATGGTATGATGTATGTTTCACCAAAGGTAAATCAAATTGTCGTATAATCCAATCCGGGTTGTTTTTTATGATTATGCAACAACTGTAATGCAAAAATAAGCGATCAGTAAATAAATCGTTGATTATAAGATGTATTTATCGGAATATGGAAATGCAATCGTTTGCATAAACGTTGTTGCAGATTTATAACTTCTTTTACTTTTATAAACTCTGATAAAGTTTATTTTTGCTTTGTCGTAAAAGGCCTTTGTGAAAAAGGTTCATAATGACGATCAGAGAGAAATTATATATTATATTGTTAACTTTAATTTTTTAAATGCATGAAGCAAGTTAATCTTAGGATCTATCGTGCGATTCTCCCCCTATTATTGGGGTTGTTCTTGTCTTTGAGTGCGTATGCGCAGCAGGTCTCGGTGAGGGGACATGTGAAAGATACATTCGGTGACCCCGTAATTGGGGCGAATGTAGTAGTAAAAGACAATTCTACAATTGGTACCATCACAGATCTGGATGGTAATTTTACATTAAGTGTTCCTTCGAATTCTATTATTCAAGTTTCATTTATCGGTTACAAAGTAGCGGAAGTAACAGCTGCTCCTAATGTAAACATCACTCTCGAAGATGATGCTGTTATGTTGGAAGAAGCTGTGGTGATCGGTTACGGTACAGTACGTAAGAGTGATCTGAGTGGTTCGGTTGTTGCCATCAAAGCCGAAGAAATGAACAAAGGAGCTATTACTTCTCCGCAACAGATGCTTCAGGGTAAAGTTCCGGGGTTGTTTGTTCAGCCGGGCAATGGTGCTCCTGGAGGAGGATCTACTATCCGTATCCGTGGAGGAGCTTCCCTGAATGCCAGTAACGATCCACTATTGGTAATCGACGGTGTACCGGTATCCAACGACGCGGCTCCGGGTACTCCCAATGCTCTGGCAACTATCAACCCGAATGACATTGAGACATTCACTGTGTTGAAGGATGCTTCAGCTACTGCCATCTTCGGTTCACGCGCCTCCAATGGAGTCATCCTTATTACTACTAAGAAGGGTTCTAAAAAAGGAATACAGGTAAGCTACAACAGTACGTATAGCTTCAATGATCCGTACAATCGCCTGAAAGTCCTGAATGGCGATGAGTATAGAGCATTGATGAAAGAGCAGTATGGTAATAATGCCAATCTGATGTCTATGCTGAATGAATATCCCGATCAGTCTACCAACTGGCAGGATGAGATTTTCCGTATGGGATTTGGAACAGATCAGAACATTAGTGTGTCTGGTCAGACAGGTGTACTTCCTTATCGTGTGTCCCTTGGATATACCAATGAAAACGGTACATTGAAGACCTCCAACTATGAGCGTTATACAGGATCTATCAGTCTGAACCCGAAATTCTTTGACAATCACTTGAGTGTAGATGTGAATGTGAAAGGGACGATCAATAATAACCGATTTGCCGATGACGGCGCAGTAGGGGCTGCTGCATTCTACGATCCTACTAAACCGGTATATACAGGAGAAGAGCGTTTTAACGGCTATTACAACTACCTGAAAGATGATGGTGATCCTAATCTGCTGGTGAGTGCCAATCCGGTTTCACTTTTATACGATGTGAATAACAAAGGTACTACTAACAGAAGTCTGGGAAATATTCAGCTGGATTACAAGATACACGGATTCGAAGACCTGAATGTGAATCTGAATCTGGGATATGATGTGGCAAAAACTACCGGAGACAACTATCCTAAATTGGGCTCTTTCCAGGGAGCAAAAGACGGAACATTTCCTAACGTAGGGCAGGGTAATTCCTGGCATCAGATTCGCCGCAACCATTTGCTTGATTTTTACCTGAATTATAATAAAGATCTGCCTTCGATCAAAAGTCGTATCAATGTAATGGGAGGATATTCCTGGCAACATTTCTACTATTATACGGGCGATACTCATAAATCTAATCTGACCGCACCTTTGGCAAATACTCCTGATGAAAAAACATGGGGATATAGCCAGGAAGAAGAACGTTATATCCGGATTGCGGACGTACCCAAGGCCAATGAAAATTACCTGGTATCTTTCTTCGGACGTTTGAACTATCATCTCATGGACCGCTATCTGGTCACAGGTACGTTGCGTCGCGACGGATCTTCCCGTTTCAGCAAGAACAATCGTTGGGGACTTTTCCCATCCGTAGCTCTTGCATGGAGTGTGATCAATGAGCCTTTTATGGCAAGTACAAACACTCTCTCCAACCTGAAACTCCGTGTGGGATATGGAGTGACAGGTCAGCAGGAGATAGAGGACTATAAATATATTGCTTCTTATATATACGGTACGAATCCCGAATCTTTGTATCTGGGACAGTATTTATTGAAACCAGGTGGCTACAGCCCGGACCTGAAGTGGGAAGAGACAGCAACCTACAACCTTGGTATAGATTATGGATTCC
>DALZBD010000073.1:0-11607 GCA_031977515.1 Bacteroides sp.
AGTCTTTGTGCCTGATCACTCTACTGTCTATCAATACATAATATTTTGTGTTGTAGTCCAGCTTATTGAAGTGAAGTTTGATCGTGGCTGTGTGACCCTCTACCGTTACCGGATGGTAATTGGATGTACGATATCTTTCGATGGCATCTCCTGCCCAGAGGATATCCATTTTGGTGTGCAACAGGCTATTGTTGTCCAATTTCGAATGAGTATCACCCATCTGGATCTCGTCTACCAGCACGTCATCGTCTGCCCGGTATACCCGGATGCTTCCGATGGTACCGACCTCAGGGGCTTCTCCGGTAAATGTCAATGTGAGGTAGGTGTCGGCATGTACATCGGTAGCTTCATTGGCGGGATATAGGGTATAATTGACAGTCATTTCGGCAGTTCCTTCACCCGGTTCACCGTTGCCCCATGGCGCCAGCGAACCGCCGTCTACTTCTACCTTGCCAGCGACCGGGCCTTCGTCGGCTACCGTGATGGTAAAGGTATATTTATATCCTGCCTCGATGGCATTCAGTTTGATATTTTCCGTATCGGTCAGGTTCCAGCTGTAAGAACTTCCATTGAGTGTATACTCTACTGAGTGTGTAGCAGCTATTTCGGCAGGTAGCACAATCGCTTCAAATATTCCGTTCGAGGCTTTGTAAGGAGTGATGGTTGTTGCAGAAGCGGCATTGCTCAGGGTACCGGTGGCCAGGTCGAAGCTGGCGGTGGTGTTCATTCCCTGAATGGTCAACCCTTCCGGATAGACCGTTTCTCCCTGTGTATCTTTGAACTGAAAAACGGTTTTGGATAACTGATGGGAGAAACTCAGGGAAACCTCGGGAGAACTGTCCTGTGAATATCCTGTGCGGGAAGTCGCGCGCATCAGATCGTGTGCGCCCGATCCGGCAGATTGATTGGCCAGACTGATCGGGTAGACTAAGTTACCAGCCTCCGCATGATAAGGATAATAGCCGATAAAATCTACTTTGGCACCATCCTCGGGATAGGTAAAAGGCTTCTGCGAAGAAAAGGTTGCGGATGCACCGTCCGCTTGCGCGGTGTAGGGAGTATGGGACGAACCCACGACAGGGGTATGCGTGCCGCTTTCCAGCATATAGACACCTATCTGGTCGCCGGCGATCCACTGGTTGCCTTCCTGAGTGGTACGGGTGGCAAATTCGTTGGCTTCGGAAACAAACGTGATTGATTCAGGAGTACCCGAAGTGTTGTTTTCATCTTCACACGATGCGCACAACAGGGCGCATACGCCCAAAAAGAATATATGTTTAAGTTTCATATGGTTTACTTGTTTTTATTCATACTTGGTTTCGCAGTTACTTCTCTCATTGATACCAGCGAGGGTCGCCAGCTTTCAGTCTGGATTGAGTAAAGTTGCCGTTTTCCGGTTTGGCAAACAATACATTGGCAGTGTAGCCGCAATCTTCGCCTACGGGAGTTCCCGACCAGGAAGTGTCGCTTACATAGTAGTTGTTATTGGCTGTAAAGCTTGTCTGTTTGGATACAACAGAGATACTGCTTGCTTCCGCATGAGGCAGTCCCAATATGTTATTGGTGAAAGTTAATGTTCCACCTGCATCATTGAACTCAACAATGGTATATCTGGGCCCCTGATCGAAGGTACATTCATCGATAGTAACTGTAGCTGCCTGAGTTGACTTAGCCATACGCAGTCCTCTGCCCGCCACATTGTATATTGTAGAGCGAGTAATTTCGACGTTCAACGCATCACCCGAGTCCACAGTAAGTAAATTGTAGTCACCTATATTATAGAGAATGCTGTTTGTGATAGTGTAGGAATGAAGAGTCGATGGTTTGTCTTTGAAGCGGAGTACACCACGCATATCGTGTATTTTACAACTTTCGATAAGGATCTGATCGAAGAATACTGTCGATTCCTGGTTGATAATGTAGTTGGAGCCAGGTATACCTTTAATATCCAGGTTATACAGGTGAATAAGTTCCATATCTGCTTCAGCCTGTAAGGTTCCTGTATGATCGATGACAGGTGTTTCTGTACCCCCTTTTCCCGCGATGATCAGCGAAGTAATGGAGGAAGGAACCTTGAAAGATCCTGTAGTATAGGTTCCCCCATTCTGCAATAGAATGGCTACTTTAGGCCCGGTTGCTTCATTTTTCAATGCAGACTCAATGGACTCTCCGCTGGATAGTGTGATCTCTTCGAAACCCTCAGGGATCTCCAGATCTTCTACCGGTTCTTTCTCTTTGTTATCGGCACCACCATCTTCCCAGGGTGCAATGGAGCCACCGTCAAAATCGACTAAGATCGCTTCTATCTCCGCATCGGAAGTATTCACTTTGATCCTGAACGTATAAGAGAAACCTGCTTTGATCTCCAGTCCCGGATGGCTGCTGTTCATGTTCCATATATACTGATGGCCGTCTACCACGATCGCTACCTGATGGCCTGCTGCGATGGTTACCGGAAGCAGAATGGCTTCAAAAGAAGAGTCGGCAGTTTTGCAGGGAACCATGTTTGCCGGAGTGGAAATCGCATGGAGTGCACCGGTTTGCAAATCGAATTGGGCGGTGGTATTCATTTCTTTGACCATGACTCCATCGGTGTCCGGAGCCAGCGCTTCCCCCTCTTCGTCTACAAAGTTCAGTGTGATCTTTGACAGCTGGTGCGTGAAATTGAAGGAAATAGAGCCGGAAGTAAATCCGTTGCCTTCGTTATCTGCTTTGGCATACATCAGGTCGTGAGTTGCCAGGCTGCCCGGGGCCGACTGATCGGCCAGGTTGATGGGATAGATCCAGTCTGACACCCCGGAGGTGTATGGATAATAAGCGATGAAATCTACAGGCGATTCATCTTCCGGGTAATAGATCTCTGTGCCACTTGCTTTGAATGCAGTGGAAGTGGCGGATGTTTCGGCCTGATAGGGAATATTGATATACTCCGAAGCGGCGGTAGTACCTGACTCTACCCGATAGATACCGATCTGGTCGCCAGCTGTCCACTGGCTACCATCCTGGCTGATGCGTGTGGCAAGTTTACTAATTCCCGAGACGAAGATCACTTCGCCCGATCCGCGGGTAAGATCTGTATCGTTCTGATCGTTGCAGGCGATGAGCAAAGAGGCTACGACCGCAACGTAAATCCAAAATTTGTATGTTAATTGCATATATAGTATATCGTATAAATTTGACAATGCGAAACTGTTTTGATTTTTTAGATGCAAGTATGCGTCTCTACATGGAAATCGCATGGAAAAGTATCACCGGTGTAGAGACGCATATTTGCGTCTCCTATCTTCCAAACAGTTTCTGAATATTCATGATCTCATTGGCAGTGGGTTACAAAGGGGTATACATACCACCTTTCACCTGACCTTTTACGATGTCTTTGACCAGATCGTGCAGATATATTTCGAGATTGGTATACCGTCCCGACGGATCCAGTGTTTTGGCATTTCCATCGTTTGCGTTTTCTTTGTCCAATCCGTAGAGATCTTCCCAGTAGTCGGGGATACCGTCGCCGTCGCTGTCTTTCGGAGCCTTCTCCTGTTTATAAGTTGGCCATCCACCTACATCCTGCGGAGAATCTATGTAGCCATTGAGACTACCGTTGCTTCCCTGCATATAAGTAGCGATACCCTGGCGTGTATCGGAAGTAGCGCGCTCGTCTACCGCATCCCGTACCAGGCTTGCTCCGGCATAATCCAATACCTGCTTAAATGCGTCAGCAGCATTCTGGTGATAAGTCACAGATACCGGTTTTCCATCGGGGGTAGTGATGCGTACGGGAGTTTCGAGTTGGGTATATTTGGTAGATCCCTGGTTTTTGGTATCATATTCCATCCCTTCCCAGTTATCTTTATTTACTTTTCTGATCTGGTCATCGTCATTGCCGGAACTGTCTAAATAATTGGTATTATCCATATAAATGGAGGGGCATCCGTAGTCTACATCTCCTTTTACACCGGAGATAAAGTAGAAATATTTGCGCTTTTTGCCTTTGGTATCCGCATCCGGTCCGTTGATAGACCCCGGACCCCATTTGTAGTAGTTACCCACAAAATTGATCTTTTGTGCTTCCCCTCCGTAGGCCGGATAGTTGGAATAGTTGTATACTACACAGTTGCGGAAGTCTACCGCACGTTGGTCGTTGGTAAGCGGATTGCTGGAGATGCCGTATACGTCACCACCGTCGAAGCGCGGATTGCGGCTGTCGTGATGCGCGAGCAGGTTGTGGTGGAAAGAGGCATTTACGCCACCCCAGATGGCTCCATAGCCATGATTGCCTTTGGCATGGGTAGACCGGCGCAGGCTTTCGGAAAGTATACACCACTGCATTGTAAAGTTCTCGTTGGCATAGAAAGAAGAACATTCGTCGGTGCTCCAGCTCATGGAACAGTGGTCGATGATCACATTCTTGAGATACCGTCCCCACATGGCATCGTCTTCCGTACCCTTTTGATCTCCCATGCGTGAACGGATGAAACGGATGATCACGTTATTGGCTTTTACTACCAGCGAATAGTTTTTCAGGCAGATACCGTCGCCCGGTGCGGTTTGTCCGGCGATGGTTACATCTCCGTATTTGACCTCTAAGGTTTTTTGCAGTTCGATGATACCGCTTACTTCGAAAACAATGGTACGCGGTCCGCTGGTCTCTAACGCGGCGCGGAGGCTTCCTGCGCCCGAATCGTTGAGGTTGGTCACCTTGATCACTTTTCCACCCCGTCCGCCGGTGGTAAACATACCCCCGCCTTCGGCTCCCGGGAATGCACGGATCAATCCGTCGTTCTCGTATTCAGGAAGTCCGAAGTCATGTTCTTCATGGCTGCCGCCGTTGCCCCACGGAGCAATGGAGTTCCCGTTGAAATCTACCAGAATAGCTTCTATTTCTCCGGTGGAAGTATCGACAGTCATATGAAATGTATAGGAATATCCGGCCTTTATTTCCAGACCTCCGTAGCTTTCCTGCATCTTCCATACATAGGATTGTCCGGCGATCTCCATAGCTACCTCATGTCCCGGAGCAAAAGTAAAAGCAGGCATCAGGATGGCTTCGTACGCATCTTTGTTTTTGTAAGGGAGGATGTCTCCTTTGGTGGTGCCTTTGATGAGTGCTCCTGTGCTTACGTTGAATGTTCCCTGGGTATACATCCCTTTGATCGTAATTCCGTCCGGAGCCAGCACGTCTTTATTTTCGTCCGTAATGTTCAACGTGATCTTTGACAATTGATGAGTAAAAGCAAGAGAGACCGATCCGTAGGTATACCCATTGCCATTGTTATCTGCTTTGGCATACATCAGGTCGTGTGCTACCAGACTTGCAGATTGATCGGCCAGGTCAATCGGGTAGATCATATCGGTTACCTTCTCTGAATAGGGATAGTAAGCGATAAAATCTACCGGTTCTTCTTTTACCGGATAAGAGAGGGGCGCTTCGTCCGCTTTGAAGGCGGTAGTAGGTGCGGAAGACTCTGCTGAGTAAGGAACATTGGCCTGGTCCGGTGCGGTGGTTTGTCCGGATCCAAACATATAGATCCCTATCCGGTCACCGGCCATCCATTCACTTCCATCCTGACTGATTCGTGTCGCAGGATCGTTCAGACCGGATACAAAAAGGATTCCTTTTTGTGTGCTACCGGTGTTTGTTTCCGTGTAATCATTGCAGGCTGCAAACAGCACGATCATCAGGATCGTGCACAAATAAAATCTGATCTTCATAGTAAATAGAATATTATTATTCGTTGCAAAAATGAATTCTTCTCTCTGGGTTTGTGGGTAAAAAATGAGAAATAGGTGGTAATTTTTATATATTCCATGGTTTTGGACAATTTTTCCACCTGATAAGGCTTGTGTGTATAAATTGTTTGTATTTTTTGTAAGTGGCTGATAGTGACAGGAGCTGATGGCGTTTGTGAGTGTTGTTTCCGGAATGTATGTTTGAGACGCATATTTGAGACGGATGTTTACGTATATTTGAGACGCAACGTATTGCGTCTCTACAAGTATACCCCTTCCGGAAGAACACACACAATGTGTAGGGGTGTCGGTTTCTTGCGTCTGCAATACCTGGATCATACTTTGCCTCAACGGACTGGATGTCTGGTAAAAAACGAATAAAATCCTGACAGTTTCCGGGAGTTTCTGAGAAGAAGTTGTAATTTTGGAACTATTATTTATCAATGATTGAAAATAGATATGAAAACACGTTTGATCTTTTTGTTTGTATGTGTAGTTGCTGTGGCGCAGGCGCAACAGACTTATAAAACAGTGACAGATATTTCTTATATAAATGAATCGGAAACCGATGCTTACCGGAAAGAACGGTGTAAGTTGGATATCTATTATCCGGAAGGTGCAACAGATTTTCCGACGATCGTCTGGTATCACGGTGGCGGACTGGAAGGGGGCAGCAAACACATTCCGGTGGAATTGATGGAAAAAGGTTTCGCAGTGGTTACGGTAAATTATCGGTTGAGCCCGAAGGCTCAACACCCAGCCTATATCGAAGATGCGGCGGAGGCTCTGGCCTGGGCGTTCAAACATATACGATCTTATGGAGGATCGCAGGAGAAGATATATGTCACCGGACACTCCGCGGGCGGTTACTTAGCATTGATCATTGGATTGGATAAAAGTTATCTGGAGGCGCATGGCGTGGATGCCGATCGGGTGAAGGCTTATCTGCCTGTCAGTGGACAGACCGTTACGCATTATACGATACGCAAAGAACGTGGATGGCGCGACGGAATTCCTGTGATTGATGCATATGCTCCCTGTTTTCATGCGCGTACCGATACTCCTCCGTATGTTTTGATCACCGGAGGTCGCGACCTGGAACTGATGGCACGGTATGAAGAGAATGCTTTGCTGGAGTCGGTCATGAAAGGGATCGGTAACGAGGATGTGTATCTGTATGAACTGGAAGGTTTCGATCATAATAATGTGGCTGGCCCGGCTTGTTACCTGATCGTTGACTATATCCGTAGACAGGAAATGAAGTAGGGTACTTTTGCGGAGTATTCTCCGGACATATTTTTTAGACATACAAAAGAACCTATTGTTCTTTTTGGCCTTGCTTGTTGGTATGAATCTATTTTATAGAGGACTTTTGTTCGTATGTTCTTCTGTCGGAAAAATAGCTTTCACTATAGTTGTTGCACCGTGTGTGGGAATATAGTCTTTTGAGAAAAAGGGATTTAAAAGATCTGGATACTCCCTTATTTATAGTAGAAATTTACCACAGATGTGGTATTGGGGATGAACCAATTGTCGTTTATCTTTGTCGTATCAAAAGACAGTGCAACTCTGCTGCTTTGAGAGAGGTAGTTTTGGTTTCGTAGCTGTTTGTCATACGATATTCATTATTAAAACAGAAATATATGGGAAAGATTGCCAACAAACTGACCGATCTGATCGGTAATACTCCGTTGCTTGAGGTGAGGAATTACAATGCCAGTAAAGGGATCGGAGCAAAACTCGTTGTGAAGCTTGAATATTTTAATCCTGCCGGAAGTGTGAAGGATCGTATCGCTCTGGCGATGATCGAAGCTGCGGAGAAGTCAGGTGTGCTGACACCGGGAGCCACGCTGATCGAGCCTACCAGCGGTAATACCGGCATCGGACTGGCGTTTGCTTCGGCAGCTAAGGGGTACAAACTGATCCTGACTATGCCGGACACCATGAGTGTGGAGCGTCGCAATCTGTTGAAGGCATTGGGTGCGGAATTGGTGCTGACTCCGGGTGCCAACGGGATGAAAGGGGCGATAGCCAAAGCACAGGAGCTGAAAGAGAGTACTCCGGGTGCGGTGCTTCTGCAGCAGTTTGAGAACCCGGCCAATCCGGATGTGCATTACCGTACCACAGGTCCGGAGGTGTGGCGCGATACCGATGGGACTGTAGATATCTTTGTGGCCGGCGTAGGTACGGGAGGTACGGTGAGTGGAGTCGGTGCTTATCTGAAAGAGCAGAAGCCGGGAGTGAAGATCGTAGCGGTGGAACCGACAGATTCGCCGGTGCTTTCCGGTGGCAATCCGGGGCCTCACAAGATCCAGGGTATCGGTGCGGGGTTTGTGCCTAAGAATTATAATCCGGCTGTAGTGGATCAGGTGATTCAGGTGAGTAATGACGATGCGATCCGTACGAGCCGGGAGGTAGCCAGTAAAGAGGGACTATTAGTTGGTATCTCTTCGGGAGCTGCTTTGTATGCGGCTACCGAACTGGCTAAGTTGCCGGAAAATGCGGGTAAGACCATTGTGGCTCTTTTGCCTGATACCGGAGAACGTTATCTGTCCACCCTGCTGTATGCATTTGAAGAGTATCCGCTTTAAATAGAACTCAAAACAGAAAATGTGCAGAAGGTCACTTGTATAATAACAGGTGACCTTCTTTTTGTTTTGTCCCGTATCCCACTACTCTTTCTGTATAGAGATACTTCTGAGGTCGTTGTTCTGATAGATCACCGGGAAGTACATGAGTTCCACTTTTGCAGGGTTCATTTGATAAACCCCTTCAAATCTGGGCAGCAGAGGGATGTCGAACCGGTAGATGTCTTTGGGCATTTTCTCGCAGAAGATCACTACTCTTTCTTTGTAATACTCCCGATAAGTTTCCCGGGGATGGGTGGAGCGTGGTTGTGAGGCATAGCTACATCCCGCGGGGATGGGTATTTCTATCATCACATATTCGGCGTTGTCCCGGGTGACATCTACGGTAGCGGTGAGGGTCGTCGCCTTTCCTATGCGCAGGGTATCTCCTTCGGGGAACTTCGTTTCCAACCGGAATACATCTTTTCCGCTTTCTTCCCTCACCCGTCGCCTGGTATATTCGGTATAGAACAGCGGTATGCCTGCCACTTTTTCGATGGTAAGTTGCTCTCCTGGCAAGAGCAGGGTCTCATACGGGAAGGCAGATATTTCCCGGTTGTCTTTTCCACTCAGTCGTATGGTGGCGGGTTGCTCGCGGGTTGCTCCGGCTTTTATCAGGTCCGGGAATACGGTGGACAGTGCCGAAGAGGCCTGATAGGTATTCCAGCCGTGGTTGCCTCTGGTAGATAGCACATTCAGTTGCATGGCAGGCAGCATACTGTGCAGTGCAGAGTCGTTGCGCATGATGCGATAGGCCGAAAGGGTATACGGTAATTTGTCTTTGTACCAGTGATAAGGGGAATGGTCTTCCACTTCGAGCCTTCCCATGATATCTTTTTTGAGGTAGCGGGTGAGGCTGTCTGCCGAGTATCCTATGCCCTGCTGTTGACGGATCTCCAATAAACGGAGTTTCTCACGAATGAAAGACTCTCTGTGAGGCTGTCTGTATATACGTGCGATAGAGTCTGACCTCATTTTCTCTCTCTGGACGATGCTGTCGAGGATCTCTATGGCCGCCTCATAATCCTGTGGCACTTCCCATAGAGATAACGCATACAGGAGTTCTATATCATGCAAAGAGGCACTACGGTAGTTGATCGTATATTTGTAGTCTTCCTGTGCGGTGAGATCCAGTTTCACTGTATAGCCTGCTTCTCTGGCCATGTGCAGGGCCTGCAGGATGTGGGAAGACATCCAATAGGAAGTTTGCGAAGAGCGTCCCCACCACGACCATAGTTTTTGCGGGTTGCGGTTTTCGACCAGCTGTCTGATGATCTTTTCCACTTCTTTGTTGTGGCGAAAGGGGAGCTGCGTATATTCACAATATATTTTGTTGTGTAGCAATCCGATCAGTCTGGAGGCCAGCTGTTCGTTGCACAGGTACGGGTAGCCTTTCAGATACTTGATTGTTTGCTGATATACATTCAATTGATCTCCGGTGATGGAGATATGTTTCTCTTCCTCCTCTTCTACCACTTCTTCAATCACCTGTCCGTTGTCCAGGATCAGCAGTTTGCCGTCTGCAATTTCTGTGCCCGGCCATTGGAGGGGGATGGAGCGTTTTTCTCCGTCTGTATATCCATCGTCTCTGGTAAAGAGCAGGGTGACGGCCAGGCTATCTGCGGCAGGGGCTTCTATACGCTGGTAATGTGGATATGAAGATTCGAAGCTGATGGGTTGAGTCAGCAATGTATCCCTTTCCTGAGCAAAGTGCAGGGTACCTTTTATCTGCGGATCTTTGGTATAGTTGCGCAGGTTGGCTGCAAACTGGCTGGAGTCTCCCTGTACCAGGAAGCGGGGGGTGCGAAGTTCTGCCATCAGCGGCTTGTAGGAGCGGATGGATCTGCGCAGGGTACCAGTTTTGAGTTTGCGGTTCATGGCATAGACCACTGCATCCCAGCGGGTAATGTTGTCGGGGAAGGTGACAGTAAAGGTTGCTTTTCCTTTCTTATCTGTGTAAAGTGCAGGTTCCCAGAATCCGACATCGGAGAAGTTGGAGCGCAAGCCTTGCAGAGTCAGTAGTTCCTGGTAGAGAGCCTCTTCATCGATTTCGTCTTCCTCGTCTTCCTCGTCTTCTGTATCCAGGTGTTTCTCCGGTTCGGAAAGATAGGCTGCATGGGTGATGCCTATTGCTCCTGTCATCTGTCCTTTCATGGTTGTACCGTATCCTACGACCACTACTTCCTCAAGCAGCATGTAATCTTCTTCGAGTATAATGTCCTGTATACTGTTTCGGATGACAGGGATCTCTTTGGTCTTGTATCCGATGTAGGTGACTACCAGAGTGGCATATTCATCATTGAGGTGTATGCCGAAATGCCCGTCTATATCGGTGATGGTACCTGTACTGGTTCCCTTTATATAGACAGTGGCACCAATGATGGGTTCGCCTTCCGGGTCGTAGACGTTGCCGCTGAGTGTATAATCCTCATGCATACCGGCGGGATATATCTGGGAGACTTGTCTGATGGAGACTGCGGGCTTTTCGGCGGAGATCTCTGCGAAAGGGCTGACTATATGGGGAGAAAGGGAAAACCAGTTTTCCGACTGTTCGTCGGCCGCTTGCAGGTCTTCTTCCCGGAATTTTATTTCCGTATAGGTATGATACTGTACAGGCACATCTGTGCGTTTCAGGTATTTCCCACTGTTGTAGAGTATGACCAGATCGTATGTATCCTCGGGAACCTGTACGCGGATCTGCCTATGCTCTCTGGAGCCCTTATAAAATATGGTATCTTTCCGGTTGGTAAAAATGATACTGAATACACCGGACATTTCCTGACTGAAAGGCAGGAGCAGGTTTATATGGATACCGATGTGTGAGAGTTGTATGCTTTTGGGATACCAGTTGTCACGGAGCATCTGACAGGTGGCGATCTCTTGTCTGAGTCTGTCTGCCGACAGGGTAAAGTCACTCAAACGATCGAATTGGTTGGTGGATGAGTACGTTAGTGTTTTTGGGAAAACGTCTGTAGGATATTTATAGACAACGTTTTCCTCGAACTCATAGGAGTAACCTCCTTCGTGCCTGTATTCGATCCCTCCGTTGTATCGGGTGCGTCCGGGTGCGACAGGGCCGGATAATACCGTGCCCCGTGCCGATAGCAGACAGGGGTTGTGGATAGGATATATGGTATCTTTCTGTTCGAGGAAGGTGGTGGTCCGTGGACTTACAGGGATCGAAGAGAGGTAAGAAGCGTATCGGCTTTTTTCCTCCGCAGTGAAGTTCTGTATGAGAGGCATCTGCCTCACC
>DALZBD010000074.1:0-4937 GCA_031977515.1 Bacteroides sp.
CGCAAATACAGGAGACGCAAAGTATTGCGTCTCTACAAGTGGATGTAAACTTATTTAAGTACATACAGAATTTATGCTGAAAAAAACAATACTCTTTTTCTTTGTATCCTGTCTGCTGCAACAGGCACACGCTTCTGTGCAACTTCCCGACAGGGACGAAGTGATACAGCTTGTCCGGGCATTGGACCGGGAATTGATCATAGAGTGTATCACCCTCTGGAAAGAGCAGGTACAAGAGGTAAAACAACAATACGAATCGCTGACCTTGCCCGATCATTATGAGCTCAGAAAATACAGTCCGGAAGAGGAAAGATATACAACGTTGCCCCAACTCCTGACACCCATACAAGCGGATCAGTATCTCTACCTGAAAGTACAGGAAAGTCAGTTGGGGCAGAACTCCTGGTCTGGCCGGAGTAGTCTGGGTATCTTCAATTCCTATCTGCCAGAGACAGCTTCTGAAAGAGGATTTTTTACACAGTCGTATACGGTAAACAAAATCCACTTCAGCGACGGTACAACAGAAGATACACCGCTGCACCTGACAGCCCCTTACTTCTATACCTGGATACCCACTGCAAAGCTCATCGACAGGGCAGACATCACCGCACACTATGGGTGGGTCACGGAATTGGAGACGTACGAGGTGAAAGACCAGCTCCGGATCGAAGGGGGAAGTATAGAAGTGCGCAACCGACAAGACAATCGGGTGGAGGTGGTGCTTCGCGGAAAGGCTACGGAGGCTCTCCGCATCGTTGCCTTCAATTCCGAAGGAAAGCCGCTGGACGTGCAGGAGGAGAATTATTACTCTCCCGGCAGGCAGTCGGTTTATCTACGCGCCTTTGAAGAGTTGGAGAGACAAGCCCCCCTGACAGGCTCTACGGAAGAGTTGCAGCAACTGGTGTGTGAGACCGTCAGGGAGTTGCCCCCTGCGGAAGCAGAAAAGGAGTTGCTGCACTACTATGCCTTCTGTACAGGAGATGTGCATGATGTGAGGGTGTATCTGGCCAGAGACCGGGTGACCGGGGAAAGGGAGATGACTGTGGTAAACAGAGATGTAGAGCAAGCCAGTAAAGGAGAGGGATATTCACCGGATCTGCGCGAAGTGCTTCATAAGAAAACGCTCCTGTATGGGATCATCGACAAGAGTGGCCAGACGGTGGTACCCTTTGAGTTTACCTACATCTACAAGTACAATGACTGCTATTTTGAGATGAGAAAAAAGCCGCTGGAAGAAACAGAAACAGAGGAGATAGAACCGTTTCTCAACCCTCAGGATATCTACTATGTGGATGCAGAGAAAAAAGAGTACTTCCGTCTGCCGGACGCGGTGCGTTGCCTTCTCTCGACAAAAAGAGAAATCATACTCATGCACACTCCGGAAGGGAAATATACCGTGTGGAACGGCGAAGGCCGGCAGGTAGATGGAGTTGCTTTTGATTCCCTGGCTACAGTCCTCTCGCAAGACAACCTTTTCGACGTAATGACCGATGGCAAACACCGGATCATGGATGCTTCGGGTGAGTACCTGACACCGCCTCTGGATGGCGTGTTGGGGGCAGGCAACAACTTCTACTTCACCTGGACAAAAGATCCGGACAATGAGCCTGCGTCGCTCTGGTTTCTGGACAGGGAGAAGAAAGAACTGGTGTATGTGCCCAGAGTACAGGAATATAACAGGATCACAGACAGCTGTATGTTTGTACGCAGGCAGGAAGGGGGAGCTGTATGGAACCACGAAGGCAGAAACGTGACGGAATATCTCTACGATTGGGTAAAGCCCTTAGAACATACCGATTTGTTTGTCACCTGGATCGGTGAGAAAAACGGACTGCTCCATCCGTCAGGAAAGGAGGTAATGCCTGCAAGAGCCCTCTCCATGACCACTTTTTCCAAAGAGGGTTTCTGTGTGGTGGAAGACGAAGAGTCCGGATTTATGTTGATAAACAACCGCGGAGAGCAGGTGCTCCTGCTGAGCGAATACGAGGATGTCGGAAGCCCGATGCAAGGCCTGATGTCCGTGCAGAAAGAGGGTGTGTGGGGCTATATGGATACCAGCGGAAAGATCGTCCTGCCCCTGATCTATGAAGAGGCTTACGGATTCAGCGAGTTCGGCCATGCTGTGGTAAAGTACAAAGGGCTTTATGGGATTATCAATAAGGAAGGAGAATACCTGATCTCACCCACCGCCCGCACGACAGATAGGATAATCAGGATGTATCAGGGAGAGGATTAAATGCACCGGAAAAGCGTATCGAATGGCTATGTGCTGAGATACAACGTATATGATCACTTGTAGAGACGCAATACCTTGCGTCTCAGCACACAGAAATGAAAACACAACGTATATGAGACGCAAGGTATATGATCACCTGTATGCTGAGACGCAAGGTATTGCGTCTCTACAAGTGTATATAAAAAGACATACGATTGCTCTCATAATATGAAAATAATATCTATTTTTACAGGCAGATCGAATGCAGACAAGTTGTCTTCCGATGATCTGTCTGTGCATATCCTGAAAAAAGAGACTAATTTCTGAATGAGGAACCACACACCTATACAGCAACCATTCATTTTGTTGCGTATCCTACTCTTCGCATGCCTCCTGTGCACAGCATCCGTTCCTGATACGCAGGCACAGGAACAGACCATACGTGTCATCGGGCAGGTGCTGGACGAAACCGGTGAGCCTGTTATTGGTGCGGCCGTATATGCTCCGGAGTCCCCATACGATTCTTATAATTATCAGACAGTAGTTCATACAGACGTCGATGGATACTTCTCGCTCGATGTTCCCCACCAGACGGAAACACTTCGTATCTCTTACATCGGTTTCGAGTCTGTGGATCTACCGGTACGAGCAGGCGCTCCGATGAAGATCGTACTGAAAGAAAAAAGAGAGGACTTCGGTGGTACTCCCCACTACATCCTGCCCGTACCATACGGACGAGACCCGATAGAAAGAAGAGTATTTTCCGGTATCCGGTCTGTGTATCCGTATCCTGCCTATGAAATACAGCCCCATCCGCTGCGGGCTGTGGAAGGAGAGATACCCGGTGTGCGTATGATGCCTGCAGACCACTCCCTGCTCACGTGGCAACCCATCGTCAGGGGGCTTCACTCGCTGTCTTCCGCCGCACCGTTGTACGTAGTAGATGGTATCGCACAGCCTGCCGACCCTTCGGGCGGGTTGCCTGCGCACATCAGCGATAAGGACATCCGTACGATATCCGTGCTGCGGGATGCGGATGCCACCTCGTTCTACGGAGCGCAGGGAGCTGGTGGGGTGATCCTGATTGGTACCCGCGACGGATATCAGGATGCCGGTAAGTCACAGGTAAATTTCTCTGCGCGGGGTGGATATACCGGAAAGCCGGGCACAGAGGAGATACCGGTACGCGATGTCTTCTCTCAGCAATATACGGTAGGGATTACCTACCATCCGCAGAATGATTGGAACGCAAAACGCTTTCCTCATGTCCGTCTCTCCCTGGATTACCTCGATGCTCCGTCGGTAGCGAAAGGGGAAGAGCTGCAACGCTACTCCGCGCGGCTCAACATGGACAAGAAACCCACCTGGCGACTCTCGTATGGCCTGAGTTCGAGTGCCTCTCTCATAGAGAATGGCAACCGGAAAGGAAAACAGATCTTCGTGTCTCCCTACCTGCGGGTGAGACTGCCGTACCACCTCTACCTGAATACACGGGCAGGATGGCAACACTACAAACCGATGGAAGGCTCTGTGCCTGCTTTCTATCCGCATCAGCGCAATACATGGACAGTGAGCAACCTGATTTCCTACGGAGACTACACCCGGATAGGGTATAGCAACAAAGCAACTCCCTGGTACAGCCGGGGATTCACTCCCGACTTCACCCTGATGGGCGGTCACGAAATACGTTGGCTGTATGGCAACCGGCTGCATTCGTTCCCGATGCGGGGCAAACTGGACTACCAGCGGGCGTGGACACTCACGGTCAACCTGCGTCCGGAAGGGTATCAGACCGCCGCAGGCACACACTGGGGCACATTCGGCTCTGTAGGGCTGCGGCACGACCTGCTGAGCTGGTTCGCTCTGTGGTCTTCGGACAGGTGGCTGGACAGGCTGGATCTGCGTGCTTCTTACGGTACTTCGGGCAATCTCTCCCCGTGGACAGCAGACAGATGGGAACGCACGGGAAAACTGAATGTGGGGCTGGATCTGACTGTGAATAGAAAAGAGGGCATCCGGTTTTCATTCGATTATTACAAACACACCACCCGCGACCTGTTGGTGCCGGGCACCGACGCGGCAGGAGCAGAGGTATACTTGCAGACGGACCCCGACGCAAAATTGGGCAATAAGGGAGTGGAATTTGCCCTCTTTGTTCCCCTTCTTTGTAATTCCTGGCCCCAGGAAGAATGGACCGTCAGCCTCAATGCCTCGCACAACACTGGAAAGCTATACAGCTACGCAGACATTGCCGCAGAGCAGCTGTCTGCTATGCTTACGGGTTGGGAGTCTTATTACGATCCCAACTGGTATGGCTCGATGATCCATCGATACAAAAGAAATCAGTTTGAGTGCCTGCTCCAATGCGATTATGCACTGGGAGGGCGTTCGCTTGTGAATCAGGAAGGAATGGAATATACAGGGGGCAACTCGTTTACCATCCGTAAGTTAAGGGTCGTATACCGTATAGACAAGTGGACACACGACCGCTACTTTTTTGTGGAAGGCAATTCGCTATATACCTTCGGACGGAAGCAGATCTATCCGCAGGCGATCTATCCCGGACGGAATGTGACAGCAGGGATCGAATGGAGGTTTTGAAAATCGAAGTTTTGAAAATGATACACTTGTAGAGACGCAATACCTTGCGTCTCAGCATAAGGCTGTGTTTCCATTTGCTATGTGCTGAGACGCAAGGTATTGCGTCTCTACAAGTAATCAT
>DALZBD010000074.1:5037-11588 GCA_031977515.1 Bacteroides sp.
ATACCTTGTATCTCCATTTACTGTGTGCTGAGACGCAAAGTATTGCGTCTCTACAAGTAATCATATACCTTGTATCTCCATTTACTGTGTGCTGAGACGCAAAGTATTGCGTCTCTACAGGTAATCATATACCTTGTATCTCCATTTGCTGTTGCCGAGACGCAAGGTATTGCGTCTCTACAAGTGTATATAAAAAAACGTACTGCTATATACATGATGTGAAAATAATTTATACTTTTACAAGCAGATACACGCAGATAATTTATCATCCGATGATCTGTCTGTGCATATCCTGAAAAAACAGACTCCAAAGCCGGGATACATGAACCGTACACCTATACAACATACCCTTCTCCTGCTGCGTATGCTGCTTGTCGGTTGCCTGCTATGCACAGCGTCCATCTCTGGCCTGCAGGCACAGGAGCAAAATACCATACACGTCAGCGGGCAGGTCGTGGACGAAGAGGGTAAACCCCTTATTGCAGTTGCGGTAGTTGCGAAATCAACTCCTATAGGTACCTATACCGATATCGAAGGGAATTTCTCCCTGAACGTTCCGTCGGATACGGAAAAGCTGATTTTTTCATGCATCGGATACCTCACTGAGGAGATAAACGTACCATCGGAGCCTATATACCTGATCATGAGGGACGACACGCCTGTGTATACAGATCACCCCGTTCGCCCGTGGAGACCCATCCGCGGTGAAGTGCTGGACCCACAGGCAGAGCCCATCGCCGGAGTCAAAGTACGGTGGAAATCAACAGAGACAAGTACTTCTACCCGTGCCGACGGCAGTTTCTTCCTGCCAGGCACAGGTCTCTATACACTGGAGGTATCCTGTACAGGGTATACGACCACAGAGATAGATGTGCGTCCCTATTATGAGACCTGTCAGGGGGAGGCACTTTCCGGTTCACCCGAAGAGCCAGAGCCATTTATACGCATTACTCTGCTTCCTACCGGAGGATACTCCGGTCAAAAAAAGGAAAAAACGAATGTTCATGCGAAAGAATGAAAACAGTACGACCGAGACAGAGCAGAAAACTCCGGTTTGTATGCAGGATGAAAAGATTATTTAACTGTTAGCTGATGCACACCGTCCACTCCGGAGACATTGACTCCCGAATGCTTACCGGGACACAAATCAGGGTGGCTCTATCCACCCATCTTCCGATACGGAACATGCAAAGAAGTTCCCTCCGGCTTCTGATGCTGGTAGGTCTGCTGCTGCTCGGAATACTCTCCCCGTTGCAGGCGCAGAGCCGCCGCATCACCGGAACGGTGGTCGATGAAGAGGGAGAACCGCTTGCCGGGGTCAATATCGTAGTCAAAAAGACCACCATAGGCACCGTCTCCAACCTCGACGGACAGTTTGCACTCGACGTACCGGAGCCCTACCAGACACTACAGATCATTTACATCGGCTACCAAACACAGGAGATCTCCCCGGGCAGTGGGCGCGTACTCCATATCGTGATGAAAGACGATACCTGGTGGGACGGCGGTCCGCACTTCCCCGAAAGAGGCATCCGCCTGAACAAGGAGTACCGCCATCAGCTGAGTAGCCGCTCGGCTCCGTCGCTATCCGATCTGACCCTCACCCGGAAGATCGCTGCAGATGCCATGCAGTCGGCCGAATTGCTGCCTGCGGGCGTGCGTGTCGTACCCGTTGCCGGAGAAGCTCCTCAGGCTTTCGGCACGCTGGTCCGCGGACTGCATTCGTTTGCTTCCTCCGGGCCACTCTATGTAGTGGATGGTGTGCCGATGCCTGCAGACCCTACAGGCACGATGCTCTCTTTTCTCAACCCGATGGATATTTCAGAGATGTACGTGCTGCGCGATGTATCCGAAACCGCTTTCTACGGAGCAGAGGGAGCCAGTGGGGTGGTGCTGATCCATACCCGCGACGGAGACTTCCGCTGGAACACCCCCCATATACAACTGACGGCACGCGGCGGATACACTCCCCGGCCTTCGGGGCAAGGTACCCGAAACGCCTTTGCACAGCAATATACAGCGACATTGACTTCCGGTATCGGTAGTCCCCGGAAGTATGTAAAGACCCCTCAGCTCTATGCCTCGCTGGACTATATGAACAGCCCGTCGGTGGTGCGTGGCCAAGGCACTGAACGCTATTCCATGCGGCTGAACATGGATCGGCAACCGACCCGGCTGGCTGCCTATGGATTTGGTGCCAGCGCGTCGCATCTGGAGATCAACAACAGCAAGGGGTGGCAACTGTACGCAGCCCCTTACCTGCGGCTGGAATTCAGCGAGGATGTTCAGCTGACCACCCGGGCAAGTGTCGCTCACAACCGATATATCCGGGAGTTTCTGCTTCCCTTCCTGCCGGAGAAACAGACTACCTGGACGGTAAGCAACCTGTTGCATACGAAAGGAACTATCGGCAGGAGTTGGAAAACGTATAGCTTCACAGCAGGGCAGGAGAGCCGTCGCAACTACGGTCACACCCAGCATTCGCTTCCTGTACATGTTCACGTTTACGACAGATGGGGAGAACTATCTCTCAACTACCGGCTGGATAACATCAGCCATATACAGGGAGACAACTGGGGATCATTTGCCTCGGTGGGGCTCACTCATCGGGTGATGGAATGGTTTCGAGGCCGCTCGAAGTATTACCGCAAATTACCCTACCTGAATCTGCGGGCCTCCTACGGCACGGTGGGCAATCTCTCTCCCTGGCTGGGGCAATCGTGGGAGCGTACGGGGCAGCTGAATGTAGGAATAGACCTGGGAGGAGACCTGAGAAGATGGGGTAAGAATCCGAATGCAACACCCTGGGTGATGAATCTCTCTGTCGATTACTACCACCACCTGACCCGAAAGTTGCTATTGCCTGAGCGGGAGACAACGTTGTCCGCACCGCACTGGAAGTCTCAGGAAGATTCCCGGTTGCGCAATCAGGGGGTAGAGATCGCCCTGCAGGTGAGCAAATCTGTGAGACAAGATACCTGGATGATGAAGATCACTGCCACGCATCCTACCGCAAAACTGACAACAGCCCGGGAAGTGGCCTGGACAGATCTGCTCATGCCCATACCCTGGATAGGATACTACGACAATCCCAACTGGTACGGCTCGGTGCTCAACACCTATGGACAGGGGAGATGGAAGGCCAGGCTGCAATGCAACTATACCCTCGGAGGGCGTTCGCTGTTGGATACAGATGCGTATGCACCTGTGAACGGTGGGTACAGGAAAAGAAACTCCTTCTCCATTCATTCGGCAAGGTTCAGCTACGAACTGTCGAGATATACAGGTTCAAAAACGCTGTTTGTAGAAGTAGACGATGTGCATCTCCTGGGCCGGAAACAGGAGTATTACCCGGGATATATCCATGCAGGCCGGAGCCTGACAGCGGGGATCAGCTGGAGATTATAGGAGAATTTTGACAAAAGAACAGATGAACATATATTTATTTTGTATTTGATGGGAAAACTCTCTGTCTCTTTATCTTCTTCTGTTCTTCTGTCTAAAAAAATATCTTTTTGTATATTTGTAGAATATAGGATGCGCCTCAGCAGAGAATTACAAACAAGTTTGCATACTCTGCATTCAGCTTTCACTATATTTGTAGAATATAGTTTAGACAAAAGAACATATATTTCTTTATGAATTATTAGATGTGTGAATTCCTTTTGTTTCTTATGTTCTTCTGTCTAAAAAAATGAAAAATAAGTAGAAACGATTTACACACAAAACATACATTTATGATCAAACGCATCCGTATGCGGAGCCAGCAACTGGAGGCTCCGCGTTTCGATACTCCCCGCCAACTGGTCTCCTGGATGGGGGCTATGCAGGGACAAGACTATGTAATGTCACAATGGGCGGTAGGGCTTCGCCTGAAGCGGCCTTCGCTCACAGCCGTGCAGGAGGCACTGCGCAACGGAGAGATCCTGCGTACACACATCATGCGGCCCACGTGGCACCTGGTGGCGGCAGAGGATATCCGCTGGATACTGCCGCTGACTGCCGATCGCCTGCGGAAGGCGTTTGAATCGTATGTGAAGGGCTCGGGAGTCACCGTCAGTGAGGCCGACTACCAACGAGGCAATGAACTGATACACGATATGTTGGTAGGAGGAAATGCACGGACGAAGGCGGAGATTGCCGAACGGCTGTCCGGGGCGGGACTTCCGACGGAGAATAATCTGGTTAATACGTTCCTGTTTCGTGGGGAGGTAGACGGACTGATCTGCAGCGGCCCGGACAAGGGCAATAAAGTGACGTATGCATTGCTGGACGAGCGGGTGCCCGCACAGGCCGTAGTGACCCGGGAAGAAGCGCTGGCACGGTTGGCAGAGCGATACTTCCGGAGCCATTCTCCGGCTACGTTGCAGGATTTTTCGTGGTGGTCGGGATTGTCGCTTACGGAAGCACGCGAGGCCATGGGATATATCCGGGGGCAGCTGGTCACCGATCGCCTCGAAGCACAGGAGATGCTGGTACATGAATCCTGCCAGGAGGCGGAAGAGAAGGGTATCGTGCACCTGATGCCTTCGTACGATGAATACCTGATCAGCTACAAAGACCGTTCGCCTGTGCTGGATCTGCAACACTGTCGGCAGGCGTATACACCTTATGGGATTTTCTATCCGGTATTGCTGCGTGACGGACGCATCGTGGGCAACTGGAAGAAGACGGGCAACGGGGCAAAGATGAAAATAGATCATACACTGTTTCCAAAAGAAAAAGCCATCGGGAAGGCAGCATGGCAAAAGGCTGTGAAGAGGTATGAAGGCTTCCTGAAAGGGTAACTTACCTGCCCGATACCCCGGGCGCATCCATTTGACATTTTATTTTAGACAGAAGGACAAAAGAACATAAGAATATACTGAAACAAACTCAGCCTCTGCAAATAAAACACCAACTAAAAATATGTTCTTTTGTTCTTCTGTCTAAAAAAAGCATATGATATGTCTCACATGAGACGCAAATATGCGTCTCTACAAGTAAATCATTTCCCTATGGTCAGAGGTATACGTTCGAGATCGTCAGGGACATAGATCGTTCCGGAGAAGGTCTGGCTGGCTTCCCTCGTATAGCGCTCTTTGCGCTGGTCGAGGCGGTTGTCTTCGGTATGATACAGGATCAGGTTTTTTACACCTAATTCTTCAGCGACAAGTCCGGCGTCTACGGCTGTACTGTGGTGTTTTTCGTAGGGGTGAAACTCGTCCCGCTCTTCGAACAGGCAGAACGCCTCGGACAACAACCAGTCTGCCCCCTTTGCATAGTTCTTTCCTGAGTCTGTACAGGGCTCGTCGCCCAGACATACCAGACGCTGGCCATCGGGCAGGGTGGCACAGAAGCCGAATTGTTTCTTCTTGGTGGAGCCGATATCGAAGAATTCCAACTTCATTCCTGCCGCACACAGGCTGTCTCCGTCTTTCACCTCATGCAGCAGGATACGGCTGTCCATCAGGCGCATCAGTTTTCCGGGAAGTGTCAGCCGGCAGAAGGTACGGATGGTCTCCACCAGTTCGTCGTGGCAATAGATCGTGAAATCTCCCTCGTAGGCTCCGCTATTCATCAGCATAGCCACACGACGCACCACCCACACTACCCCCAACACATGATCGGTATGGCCGTGAGTGACAAACATCTGCCGGATCTGCGGATAGTCTATCCCTGCACGCTGGAGTTGCACCATAATACCGTTGCCACCTCCGGCATCCGTGAGCAGGTATTCGCTGTCGTTGCGCAGCAGAAAGCAGGTATTGTAACAACGGGTGGCCAGGGCATTGCCTGTACCCAGAATGATCAGTTCGGCGGTGGTATCCGCAGAAATGTTATTTTTTTTATTCATATAGTTTTAGCCTGGAGAGGGTATAAACAATCACTTTTACCCTTATTTGGGTTGCTAAATTACAACAATTCACCAAAAAAATTCAAACAGACTCTGCATTTTTCCGGATCAGTTGTTTTATCTTTGTGTAGGGATAGGAAATTGGCATAAAGAAACGAGCAAATCTCCAATAGCTTCCCAAACAAGATCATTGATCTATAAACATATTGTAAACAGCTCATTATCCACATAAATTTAAATGCTAAAATGAAATTAAAACTGGTACGTATACTTTTGCTGACAGGTGCACCGCTGGTGGCATTTGTGATCTGCTTTTATAATATCTCTCTCATTCCTCACTTTGATATCGGGTTCAATGAAACTTTTATCGCCCTCACGTGTATACTTGTCACCCTCATTGTGACGGTGCTGGCGTTGGTTGCCTTGTACAAACTGACCAGACCCGGCAAAAACAATCCCTGGGCCTGCCTCTTTGTAGTGGCCCTTTACTGGCTGTTTATCTGGGGATTCTGTTACGGCAAATGTGTATTGGAGGCTACACGGGATCTGCAGATGATGCTGTACGGTGACATATAAGGATGTATGATTGAAAAAAACAATGCGTTTCAACGGTGGTAACTATTATCCGATGATTGCATGGAGAGACAGTAGCATGACGACAAAAAATCAAAAAGAGATGTAGACAGAAGATCAAAAGAACATATTTTATTTTGTT
>DALZBD010000075.1:0-11508 GCA_031977515.1 Bacteroides sp.
TCCTTATAAAAACATATATGTACCCTTTTGATAAAGAGGCTTCGAAAAGCCAGACATACACTGTAGAGCAAAGGTCTCCCATAGATCCGCAATTGTCCGATGAATCGATCCGCCGCTTTGCAGGGGGGATACGCATTCCTACCGTCAGTACCGAAGTCTATGACGAGACAAACTTTGCTCCTTTTGACGAATTCAAGGCCTATCTGCCACAGGTATATCCGCAGGTGTATAAGACCCTGGATACACTGACGGTCAACACCTACGGTCTGGTATTTCACTGGAAAGGCAAAGATCCGTCCCGCAAACCGATTCTCTTCCTGTCCCACTACGATGTAGTGCCGGTATTGGGGCACGATCCGGTGACAGAGGAGTCTATCGGTGAAGAGATATTCCGACCCGGTGATCCTGCCAAAGGAGCTATCGGAGAGTATGTGCCTCAGTGGGATTATCC
Organism: Bacteroides sp.; assembly: GCA_031977515.1. GTDB lineage: Bacteria > Bacteroidota > Bacteroidia > Bacteroidales > Bacteroidaceae > Bacteroides. The sequence continues at coordinate 452 of DALZBD010000075.1, forward strand.
TCCTTTTTCCGGTACTGTAGCAGATGGGAGATTGTATGGACGCGGTACGCTGGACATGAAAGGGATGTTGTTTGCTTTGATGGAGGCTGCAGACGCATTGATCGGCGAAGGGTTTGTGCCGGAGCAGGATATATGGTTTGCCTTTGGTCACGACGAAGAGGTGAGCGGCAGACAGGGAGCGGTGCACATCGCAGAGTATTTCAAAGAGCAGGGACTTACTTTCGATGCCGTTTACGACGAAGGTGGTATCATTGCCGCACCTGCTTCGCTGATGAAAGAAATAGAACGTCCCATGGCTGTGGTGGGAGTAGGCGAGAAAGGCTTCCTGACCCTGCGTCTGAAAGTGAAAGGACAGGGAGGTCACTCTTCCATGCCTCCGCAGAAGAGTTCATTGGTACTGGCAGCTGAGATCATTGAGAAACTCAATACCAATCAGATGCCCGAACGGCTTATCAAACCCATGGAGACTTTCCTGGATAATATAGGAGGAGAGATGAATTTTGCGGCACGTTTGGCGATTGCCAATCAATGGCTGCTCGAAAGAGAACTGCTGCGCACGCTGGCCAGTACTCCTTCTTCCAATGCATTGATCCGTACGACTACTGCTGTGACTATGGCCAAGGGAAGTGACGCGGCCAATGTGCTCTCTTCGATAGCGGAGGTGACAGTCAATTTCCGACTTCTACCCGGCGATTCCATTGCGGACGTCATGCAGCATGTCGAAAACCAATGCGAGGGATATGATGTGGAAATCGAAAAGGTGTCTGCACGCGAGCCTTCAGGAATTTCGGCAGATGATACCCGTGGGTTTAAGGTGATCGAAGAGACGATTGGTAAATTGTATCCCGGTACTATCGTTACTCCTTACATTACCGTAGGAGGTACGGATGCCTATAAATACCAGATCGTGAGCGATCGTATCTATCGCCTGATGCCAGTGTATGTAAATGATTATGAGGTGAAGACGATTCACAATGAGAATGAACACATCGAACTGGACAACTGGGCACGTATGATCTGGTACTTCAAAGAGGTGATGAAAACATTCTGATAACAATCACTGAACAGTTTACTTCTTACCTTATATTCTCGTGTGATATAGATTGTTACTCGATAGTTGATGTCCGGGAATAGGGATTTAAAATTACATGATTAATTGTTTGCACCCATGCAGTGGACTCGTTTGCATCCATGCAAACGGTCATTTGCATGGGTGCAACGGTATCGTTAGCACCGGTGCAACCAAGTCTATTGCATGGGTGCAAATGAGTAGCGATGTACGAGTGGGTAGTTTCCTGATTTAGGGAGTTGTTCTTCACTTTAGTTGAAAGTTGCCCAGGTTGAAAATTACTTAGGTATATTTATTACTTTTTACAATGTATCTGTAGCTCTGAAAGAGCGTTAGAGGTTGGCCCAGGGTAAGTGCAGTGAAGCCGTAGCGGTAGCGAAGGCGAAACAAACGCCACCCCGGGTTTACATAATGTATATTCGGGTTAGTGCTGTAAGCACGACACAAATTACCTGGCACCACTGATTTTGTTTCGTACCTACGGCACTAACTGGCCCCAACATGATTTAAACCCAGGGTGGCGTTCGCTCCGGTTCCCTGCGCTCGCTTACCCTGGGCTAGCCTCTAACGCCCCTACAGGGCTACAGATGGATTGTAAATTGGAACAATATACTTGTAAAGTTTTCAACAGAAACCGTAAGAAAGGTATAGAAGAAGAGTCCACACAAGTGAATAAACGATCAGTGACGAAGGTGTGTGCTATTTTCTGGGTAATACAAGAATGAACTCGCTGTATTCTCCTTCGATACTGCGCAGGATTATGTGTCCGCCGTGTGCCTGGATGACGTTGTTGACATAGTTGAGACCCAGTCCCAATCCTTTGGCACGGTCTTTTCGTCCGGCGGCAGAGGCGCGTTCAAATTTCTCAAATATCTTCTTCTGGTCTTTGAAAGGAACACCGAAACCATTGTCGCGCACACTGATATGATCGTGTCCTTCGTGTACAGTGCGTTTGATATCTACACGGACACTTTCGCCTGAGTATTTGATCGCATTTTCTATCAGGTTGCTGATCGCCTCGCGCAGGTAGTCGCCATCGGCATAGACTACATCTTCTGAGTTTACTTTTATTTCGAATCTTACGGGCTTGCCTGCTTTGGAGGAGAATTTCTCTGCCAGATCAGTGACTATGGGTTTGAGGCAGATATGTTGTTTGTTCAGCGTGAGAGTCTCCTGTTCCATTTTAGCCAGTGTCAATACTTTATCTGCCAGAGACAACAGGCGCTGGCATTCGTCGGAAGCAATGCGGTAATAATTGTCCCGCTTCTCGGGTTTATCCAGGAGTTTTTCAGAGTGAAGCATATTCAGCCCAACGAGGATGGTGTTGATCGGACTTTTCATGTCGTGGATCATGGCGTGTGAGAAGTCTTCCCGTATGCGTGAGATTCTGTCTTGCCGGGCTATAATACGTATTTGATAGATGATGCAGTAGATTACCAATGCCAGAATGATGACTGTGGCCAGAAAAAGGAAGATCATCTTACCGAAGATCATGCGATAGGGAGAGATCAGTGAGGCTTGCAGCATTTCCGTCTTATCCATATTGATGACCACCGGATCTGATACCATACTGCCCCAACTGGTTCTGGGCTTCTTGCCGGTGCTTTCCAGTACTTCTCCTGTAGGCGTATGTATATGTGCCAGGTAATATCCGGAATGGATATTTTCATGGATCAGCCTTTGGTGGAATATAGAATCCAAAGCGTCCAGACTCATGGGAAAAGACGCTTCGGTATAGGATTCGTTCAATTTGATGTACAACTGTCGCTGAAACTGGTCGTCTTCGTCCATCACTACTACCAAAGCTGTATCGGAGTCTGATTTCTGCTCTGTATGTTTGACCTTACGAAAGATGATCTCTTTCTGAAAGGAGTCGTAGAGGACTTCGTCCACTTTCGTTTTGAGCTCTTTCCGGTGCAGACTGTATATATTGTGTAGCCATAAGACCTGAAGCAACAGTACGGAAATCAGGCCTATGATGGTGATCAGTTTGATGGAAGTTGTTTTCATTCCTGTCTTTTTTGCAAAGATAGTGAAAGCCGGGCGCAGAAAAACAAACTTGTTTGATTTTTATGTCAAGGCGCATAAATATAGTGAAAGACTTTTTTAGACAGAAGAACATAAGAAACAAAAGAACATATATTTCTTCTATGCATTATTCATACCGTGTAAATCTCTTTTGTTTCTTATGTTCTTCTGTCTAAAGAGATCATCTGTCTCATAAAAACAGATAGCTGGTTGAGATCCGGATCACATATCCTCTACATATAAAATTCCCCTACTGATTTCCTGCGATGCAGGCATCAATAGGGGAATTTATCTTTCTATCGGCCGATAGAACAGATTTCTCAGGACTTCTGCGTACCGTCAATTGGTTCGTAGAAAGTGACATCTTCTGAGATGGCTACATCTCCGTCCATCATGTCGTCCAGATAAGGATCGGGTACTTTGGTCTCTTCGGATAGTTCTTTGTGATTATCCATTTTTTCTTCGATAGCATCCTTGAGCATCTGTACTTTGTCGTCGATGTAATCAGTAGCTGATCGATACATTCTCTGTACTTTCACACGGTTTTTTCTGGTGTTGAAAACGTGGTAAACTGCTGCACCTGCCAACAGTCCTAAAACAAATCTTCCCATAACGTTTAGGTATTTATATATAAATAGAAAATAATTGTCCTTATAGGTACAACGGATTTTATGGAAAGATGGTTTCGTGAGAATAGGACAAGAGATACTAAATTATCTAAAAGATCCTAAGACAAATATTTATTTTGATTATTAGTCCAATTTTATGATCCATATTAATTTACTTTCATTTATTGAATTAAAATCATGTAACTTAGCATCAGACCAAGATAAATATTTGCCAGTTTTGACATTTTGAGCCATAAATTTCTCAGGACTTTGTTCTAAGAAAATAATATTCCACAATTGTGAGGAATCATCACTTGCTGTACAGAAAGCTCCTTTACTATCTAAATAATGATTAGAACGGCTTTTAATCTTATAATATGCACCTTGTTTAATAGGTTCATACATAAACTCTCCTCGCATTGGGCTGGAATATGGCCAAATTGCCAATGTCATATCTGTAGGACCTTTAAATCCAAGCATGAGAGGTCTATCTTGAGAATCTCTAAACATCCATGACATAAAAATCCTTCCATTAGGCTTTCCACATAATGCTTTTTCTACTTCTTTCTTTTTTATAGGATTATCAATAAAGTCACTGATTAAATGTATTTCAGTATCTGGACTACCTACACCAATTAAAGATTCAGAAGTAGTTGTTACACTACTGAACCAATCATTGTAATTGATAGAGACATTATCAAGCTGTCCATTCATACTTTGAGATATAGTAGTTGTGACTGGAACTGTTCCTCCTTGAGTGCTGATATAGATATTCACATTTTTAAAACTTTTAAATGAATTTACATCGTAATTAGCTTCTGCCTTTAGAGAGGATAACAGTGAACTTGCTTTTGCCTTGAACTCTGTTTTTAGTTGAGAACTATGACTAACATAACTTCCGGTATAAAGACCAGAAAAGTTACCTCCTAACAATATATCTGTTGCTACATGAGTTCCGTATTTGTTAACTAACTCTTTTCCTGATAAAAACTCTAAGTCTGAAAGAAACTCATCGGTAACAAAATAACGTAATCTGGAAGCATTCGTGTAGGGAAGAGTTAATTTTCTGGTTATTCTCAATGCATCTATACGATAGAAAGCAGCATGAGTATTTAGAGTATCACTTGAGTTTACAGAAAGTTTTATATCCAATGAAAATAGCTTTAATAGATCATTCCCAACTTTTGTTTTTGTATTTATCTCAATGTCTTGAGTTAATTTTTCAATGGTTTCCCCATAAGCTACGCGTGTTTCTGCTTTTCCATGTAAGATCGCTTCTATAACTTCTGTGCGAACAAACTGAACTTTATTTCCTGTTATTTGACTACGTCCGATTCCAGAAGTAAGCATATCTATATCGATTACTTTTGCTTTTGAATATTTAGGATCTCTAAAATCTGAATAAAAGCAGTTATAACCGTATCCCAGAACATCATATTTACCGTCTCCTGCGGCACGGGTAGTTAAGTCAGAATCTTCTGAAAAGTCATCTAATTGAATTAATTCTTCGCTGCATGAAGTAGATAAAAATAGAAGTAGTAAAATGAAATTTAATTTTTTCATGATTAATAAATGATTTGTTGTAAATAAAATAAAAAATATTGTTGTGATAGCTTTTAAAGATGTTTATTTTTAATATGTTGATTGTTAGTTTATTGTGTCCTGATAGATGTCGATTTTGAAATATTGATTCAATAAAAATATAGAATAGACATATATCTATTCTATATTTTTTGATAAAGTATAAGTTCTATATTGTAGATTTTTTTGGGAGTACGATGAGTTGTTGATTACTTTTCTATCATTGTAATACCATCCAAACAGAAATAACCGGGGGTATTCATTCCTACTTCCTTGTCATTATCCGTCGAAGATAATGTGAAAGTAAGATATTGAGCTGTACTGACAGGAGAAAGATCAAGCCACTCCCAATCCGAAACTATTTTATCTTTTCCGTTTCTATAGTCTGCTAAATAAAATAATACTTCTCCAATGATTGAACCATTTTTATTATGTCCGTTCACTGTCAATAAAAACCAGTCATCACTTTCGAATTTGGTTTCTCCCTTATAACCATCGTTACCGTCTTTTATGGCCAAATAGGCATATACAGAATTCGTTATCCACATTCCTTTAAATTCGTATTCTCCCGGTATATTGTTTGTAATCTTTCCAGGAGTGTATTCATCACTTTTTGATGTCATGTAAATACTTCCATATTTTCCTTTACCTGTGATAGCACTTATATTTCCATATCCTGCTGTAGTGATATCTGTTTTGTTAGTATAAGTGAAACTACCTCCAAAACCATAATCTCCATAATAATGATCAAAACTAAGAATATTCTGTGGATCATTGAAGGATGTTTTATAGTAAGTATCTTTTTCTCCTTTTGTTCCTTCAGTTGTCGTAAACTCAGAGTTTGCTGCAGTCAATTTCCCCTCAAAACTAATGACTACTTCCTGTGCTTTGTCATCATCACTACATCCTATAAACACACATGCTACTAATAAAAACAGAATTGATAACTTTTTCATTTCTTTCAAAATTTGTGTAATTAGTTATTATAATCAAGTAAATAGTTATTCTTTATAATGCAGGTCTTCTATTGTCTGTACTTCGGTAGAGACTTCTCCTGTCCATCCCAGATGTTGATTGACTGCCGTATAGACCTTGACAAAATCAATGCCATCAAGGTGTACCGGATTGCCATCTCTATCCACTGCCCAGTCTATCTTGAATTGGCACAACTCCGTGCTATTGGGATGGTTGTCTGCATATCCCCAGGGGAAGCAGTAGCTTACCCAGTTTTCTCTGCCGTTGGTGCCTTCATTTATCCCATTGTCTGGTAATCGACTGCCCCGGAAGGTGATTTCTTCTGTCGCTATCCACTCCGGAAAATAGGACTCCTGTAGATGCGATGCACTGCGATAGATATATCCTTCGCCTCCCTCACTGTCTGTCCAGTAGACATGGGTGTTGGCTACATCGGGACGGTAATACGTAATCTCATAATTGCGGATCACATCCGGCGAATCGTATTCGCTACCTGCCAGTTCGTACCATTCATCGTCCGGCAGGCCGTTGCCATTGGTATCTTTAGCCACCATTACAATGCCCGGTTCCGAACTGCCTGCCAGCGTACCTGTACCGGAACTGTACATATTGTAGTAGGCGTTGCCATAGACTTTCAGGTCGTATTCACCTGCGACATTGGGTACGGTATGGTCGAAACCTACAACAATGTAGCCACCGAAACCTCCGAGGGAGATCAGCGAGCGGTTTTGCAGGCGTTCCGTGGCATATTCCAGTACTTCTTCATACGTATATCCCTCGCGATAGGCGGAGGTGGTGGTGTTGATAAACTGTCCGGGAGCCGGTACATATTCCCATACGGTCTGTGCATACACCGGGTTCTTTTCTGTACCTGTGCCGCTGCCTCCACCGGATTGTGAGGCCTGATCACTGAATACGACACAGTTGGGATTGAGCCCGACGTTGTCGATACGGAATTGTAATTCTCCCTGTGGGTTGAAGCAGAGTACATCTCCCGTCACCTGATAGTCGTATGCATCGGTCAGGTAGACATTTCCGTTGAATGGATTGACCTGTATGCTGAAAGGAGTGTGTACCACAGTACCATCTGTGACGAAAGATTCCCGCACGATCTGGCCAGTATGTACGTTCAGTACTTTTATGCCCGATTCGTTGGTGCCCGAAACTGTGTAGGAGAGATAGGCCAGCTGGTCGTTGACAGCAAAGTTCAATACCTTCTCGTCGAAAACCTGTGTCACCGCATCCGTCTGCGCATCAATCTGTACAAGCTGATATTCTCCTTTCTCTATATTCTCTCCACGGATAGCTACATATACATAACCGTACTCGTCGGCACGGATGGGACCCGGATTGGGGCCTACCTCTATACGTTGTATCTCTTTGAATGTAGAAATATTGATGACCGATACCGTACGATCTACTCCCTGCGCCTGGGCATCCAATCCGCCGGAGTTGGAGACGTAGAGTTTACCATTTTGCACACAGATACCATCCGGGTTGCGCCCTACGCGAATGTAACTTTCCACCGTAAGGGAGGTGATATCTATACGGGCTACCGTGCCGTCGTAACAACAAACGTATGCTTTGTTGCCTTCAAAGGCAATGTAGCGTGGCTGGCGGGAAGAGCCGTTGTCCGAAAGCAGGGATACCTGCCCGATGGAAGTACCTGTATATAGATCGATCACTTCGATCTGGCTGGATACATTCACTACGATATACAGACGATCGCCATAGATCGCCATGTCGTTGGCCGTGTCGCCCAGTCCGCGACGGTTGATCTGGCGGAAATAATCTGTAACGGTAGTACCGTTGTAGAAGGAATGGTGAGCCAGTGTGCTGTTGTTGAGGTTGAACAACCCTTCGCAGAGGATATAGATCTCTTCCGTACCCGGTTCCGAACCATTGCCTCCACCACCTACAGGCTCGTTGCGGTCTTCCATATCGTCGCACCCCTGCACGAGCCAGACAAACAGCACGAGCAACAGGAAGAATAAATGGGGATGTTTGCGGATAGACATAGTTGGCAATTAATAAGTGACCCGCAGGGTAGCCCGTACAGAGCGTCCCGGCATGGGGAAGTTTTTAATGATCTCGTAATTATTATTAGTCAGGTTGAGCATTTCCACAGATAGCACCAGCTTACTCTCCCGGGCAGTAAATTCCCGGCTGGCCGAGATGCTGTGGTCGGTATAGCTACCCAGACGATTCTCTGTGAGATTCTGTCCCAGCATATACCGTTTGCCCGAATGGAGCAGCGAGTAGGAGAGATGCACCCAGGGAGTTTCGATACCTGCCTGTCCCGATCCGGAGATGCGGGGGGTATAAGCGATCTGATGTTTGTACGTCTTGCCTGTCGGGTCTGTAATGTCCAGTGCACGCTGGTACGAATAGTTTCCCGACAGGTACAGCCCTATGCGGTGAACCGGTCGAAAGCGCAGGCTGGCAGTTGCATCCATCCCTTTGATCTCTACCTCTCCCAGATTGACCATGCTCCAGATAAAAAGATTCTTCGTAGGGATGGCAATGATCTTGTCACTCACCCGGTTGTAATATCCATCGACCGTTGCAGACAAATACGATACCCATCCCGTAAACGAGCGGGAATAGGTGATACCCATGTTGTATTGTCGGGTACGTTCGGGCGATAGCCCGGTATTGCCAATCTGGCCGTAATAGAGATCGTTGAAGGTAGGCATGCGGAAGACCTCTTTGTAGAACAGGCGCAGACGTAACTCCTCTTCTTCGAAAGGTTTGAAGGTGAGGCTGGCATACGGAGAGAACTTCTTTTTAGTTCCGGCTCCTTTGCTATTCGCCGTCCGATCATGTATGATAGTACCCAGGGCAGAAGCCGAGATCGTGACCCGCGAATTGATATATTTGCCGGACAAGGCACCGTATCCGGTATATCGGGTAGGAGAGATGAAGTCTGGCAGGTTGGCATCCATACTTTGGATGCTCCCGTCGGTAGCCAGAGAGAAAGAGAGATTGTCCAGCGGACGGTAGAGTGCCGTAGCTGAGAGGTAATACTCCTGTTGGTAGTAACTGTTGTCCGTGGCTCCGTTGGTGTTTTTTGTGTCCGGATCGAGGTAGCGCTGATAGTTCCAGTTCCACTTGGCCAGTGTTTGGAAAGCCCATCGGGTATTGAACTCCTTTCTGTAATGACTTTGCAGGAAAAGGGTCTTGTCCCACAAATGCTGTGAAGCATAGTCGTAATAAAGGGTTGTAGCTCCCGGCAATCCGCGTGACGACTGGTAGTAATAGGCTTTCAGCCGCCATTGTTCGGTAGAAGAGAATTGACCGGTGACCGCAGCTTCGGCCCGGAATGTATTCACCTGGGTATTTTTTCGTTTCTCGCGGGAGGTACTGTCGTTTTGCTGTCCGTAGTGTTGGGTATACCGATACCTGCCATCGGCAGACATCCATTCGCTGTTGACCGAGGCAGACCATTGGCAATTGAGTTTCTGTTCTATGTTCAGGGTCGGATTGACGAGTCCCCACGATCCTGTTTTGAAGGAGGCCGACACGTTGGTGTTCTTTCCCTGCCGGAAGTCCGGGGCCTGCGTGCGGATGTCCAGCAATCCGGCGGAGGCAATCTGCCGGGCTGCCTGAAAGATCTGATCGCTCTGTCCGTTGCTCAGGGAGAGACGGTCTACATTGTCCAGCGAGAAGCGACCGATATCGATCTGGCCGGTCTGCATATCGGTGAGAGTGACACCGTCGTAGCTTACCGCTGTGTGTTCTGCACCGAGACTACGCAGGGAGACGGTCTTCAATCCTCCGATACCTCCGTAGTCTTTGACGTTCACCCCTGCAAAGTGCTTGACAGCATCAGAGAGTTGCAGTACCTGCAGGCTTTTCAAACGATCGCCCGATAGCTCCTGCATCGGAGTGGCAGAGCGTGTTTCGCGGATATGAAAAGATTGCCGGATGATGACTTCGGGCAGTGTCTGGACCTGACTTGTATCCACTCTGGCAGGATGCACACTTTGTGCCGACAAAGGAAAAGAGGGTATCCATATGCCTGTGAAGCATATAATCAGATAGCAGTATGTCGGGAAAGTACAGGTTCTATTCATTTCTTTGTTTTCAGAAAATGTGTCCGGACGAAATCCCTTCGGCCGGACACCCAAATAAACTTGGCAGAGTTTATTTACATTCAAATACACATAATGTATACTTTCTCTGAACAAAAGAGGGATGAATGAAATGAAGGATCGGTGATCCGGCTCATTAGACTCAACGCTTTTTCCTCGAAAGCATGTGAACTTAGATATGCATGGCAGGTCTTCTGACTACGTTTCCATAAACAAGCGCCTTCCCGGGAAATTCCCAGTGGCAATGGGTGATTTGCTTGCTATGTTGATGAAACTTACAGCAGCGGGACTGTTCAGGACTTTCACCTGATTCCCTTTTCATCCGCCCTTTGTAGAAAGGGTACGGAACCAATGCGATGCAAAGATAAGGAGTTCCCGGGAAATAGCAAATCTCTGAAGGGAAGAATTTGATGGAAAAACAGATTCTACCCGTGACTGATCCGGAAAAATTTTGAGGGTTCATCGATGAACAATCGTCGTAGAATAAATGGTAGATCCGGATTGTTTTCATTACTTTTGTCTTCCTGAAATCAACTTTATTTGTCATTCCTTTTATTCTATCGGTGAAACAAAGAAATCGATTCGTTTCTATTCTGAGACGCAAATATGCGTCTCTACGCCCCGGTTGTTTTTTATAATGTGATGTGTAGAGACGCATATTTGCGTCTCAGAAGAAAGAATAAAGAAGATCAGAAAATATTT
>DALZBD010000076.1:0-11487 GCA_031977515.1 Bacteroides sp.
TAGGAGATGGAGTAGAGATAAGGTACCCCCGGATCGCTATTCAGGTCGAATCCTGCCTCTTCTGCCGTATCTATCACGGCCGGACTGCTCAGCCGTTCGAAACCATTTACGATCAGCACCTTCGCTCTCTCGTTTTGGGCTTTGCAGGCGGCCAGTATCTCAGAGGGGAAACTTTCTCCACCCCGGTTCACGGCCGTCACCCGGAACGAGTAGACTATTCCCGGCTCTACAGTGGCGGTATAAGAAGGATCTTTCACCCATACCCCGTTGTCGAACCCGCCGTATCCCACCCGGGTGTATACCACGTAGCCGTCCGGACGTGCCGAAGGTTCCTGAGAGTCGTATTGCGGCTGCCAGGAGAGCTCCACCGTATTTTTTTTCCGGCCGAAGCGGGTAGAAAAGTGTGTCACCGGCAGCGGTTGTATCACATAGTCTTCCTGATGCTGAGTGGCCAGGTAGCGTACGATGGATTTGTAGACAGATCGTCCCGCTGTAAATTTGAAATGCGGATCATGTCCGAGGCGCATATCGGCGAAGTTCTGGTGCGACAACAGTTCGATCAGCGTGGAAGGCATAGCGGGTACCCGGCTCTCTCCGTAGTTGCGATCCCACATCCCTCTGCGGGTAAATTCCCTGTCCGTGAGTCGCACATCCTGTTGTATACCGGTCATGATCAGATCTGTCAGATCGCGTGAGGTGTAGCGCGAGATACCTGATGCCAGCTTCTCGTCGAAAAACTGTGTGGTGTAGATGCCCAATGTCCCGATGAACCTATCCTCCTTGCTATAGCCGGCGTCGGTATGCAATGCCATGCTCATTTCGATGGGTATGCCCAGCCCTGGCATGCCGGGATTGAAGGCAGACCCTCCGGAGAGGTAGTTGAGTGCATTGCCCCGGACGGTGATATCGTCTGCATAATCATTGCTTCCCTGTCGGGGGCTGTATACATCGTAGGGCATACCTGCCCATTGTGCCGAATAGCGGGCTCCTTCGAGGTAGCGTGGCAGGCCACTGAGTGTACCACCCCGTTCGATGTTGCCCATACCCCCGCCGAAGCGTACGGCATCGGCGCATACCACACCCTTTTCGCGGCTCTCGTTGGTAAGCACTACCATATTATAATCCTTCTGTCCCTGATTGAACTCAAATGTGCCCAGGTATACCCAGGTGCCTCCTCCTATCTTCTGATTCACTTTGAACTCCGTCACTCCGCCGTTGTGGAAGACTAAGTATTTGGCATCGCTCACGCTCTGTGGCTGCGTCTGGTAGGAGACATACACTGCATAGCTTCCTTTTTCCGGGATGTCCGGAACCCATTCAGCAAAGGCGCGATCCTTTCTGCGTTCGGTGGAGATAAACCGCGCGCTACCCATCAGAAATGGGTTTTCACCGTCCCGGTATACACGTTGCCGGTGTGCAAATCCGGCCGATGAGGCAGTATTCCACCGCGATCTGCGACTGTTTATCTCGATGTAGCTGGCTCCTGCAGGCGTATCGTTGTCCACAATGACCTCCTGTTTTTGTGTATCCCGTTCGCGCGGGGTGTAGACCACGGCTCCGGCATTTTCCAGCATCGGGATGATGTAAGGAAGCATGAAAGACTGCGTGAAGATATCTTCGATGGTACAGAATAGCTGAGAGCGTTGCCAGAGCCATTCCTGCCTTTCGACGTGGTAGTAACGACCGTGGCTTTGCCACAGACCGATGTGTCGCCCCTCCAATCCGCGGTTGATGCCAAAGGGTCGCGACTGATTGCTTACCCACGGGTTGGCTTTGCGTTGCCGGATGCCTGTAAACAGCCGGTCTTTGTCGGGGCGACCCTCCCGGTAGTAATTGGGGATCAGATCTTCTATGGCTCTGCCTCCGCTCCGGATCTGTATGGTATAGAAGCATACCGGACCCGGAAGGTGTGAGGCAAGGGAGGCATAAATGGTTTTTACTTCTTCCGGACGGAAGGGTTGGTAGGCAAATGTGGGGCTGGCATACACGGTTAGTTTTCTCCGGGCATGATCCAGCCACATACTGTCCAGGTCACATTTTCCTATATTCACTGTGGGATGGCTGTATGACTGGAAAAATTCCTTCAACCGCTCTTCGGTAGTCCGATCCAGATCTTGTCCGTAAAGTGCCGTCTGAAAGATCAGTGCACATACGCTATAAAATAAAAGTCTTTTCATTTTTACAGATTATCTCCTGCAAATCTAAAAGTTCCCCCGGTAAAAAAGAAAAGACAAGTGTTAATTCTGATGGAAGTGGGAAGAAAAGAGCTGTCGGAAAGGAGCAATTTCATTCGGTTAAGTAATAAATAACATGGGGCCGTCCGGATGAGGACAGCCCATGTATTACTACAGAAATACGTTTCTTCAGATCAATACCCTTATCTGATACCATACAGGATTTGTCTGTTGTCGTTCTCATCACCTCCCTGTTGGGCAACAACCACCCCTCCATCGGGCAGGAGTGCCATACATACCAGCATGTCACATCCGCTCCATCGTGGCAGGCGATGCTGTTGCATCGTTTGTCCGGTAAGTGAAAAGCGCATCAGACAGTGGTGTCTGGCATCCAGCCGGTAGATATATTGATCCTGCTTGCTTCCTTTTTCATCGAATCCTGCGGAACGGGAAGATACCTTTCTTATCTGCATACTCTGGTTGCAGGCATATACCCCATCTTTCTCCAGTTTGTAATACAGGGAATCCGGACGGAACCAGATCTCTTCACCCACACAGTGAAAACCTTTGACCTGTACAGGCCGGAGAGTGTTGTCTTCGGAGAAACTATTGCTTCTCACCTCTTGTATCGTACCTGACACAGGATCCAGGCTTCCGATGGTATCCTTTTCCGTGCAAAACCATATTCTTTCTTCTGTGGCCCATACTTTCTGGTGATCTTTCAGCGTCAACTCCGCTTCTATGCTTTTTGTCAGTGCTCCGGATGTCGGATCGATCCGATGGAACAGGGATTTTCCGTGAAGGGTAGAGCAGGCAAATAAAAGGTCTTTCCATACCAACAGTTCAGACATTCGTATGTGTCCGGGTATCCGGGATTTCCATACCCGTTTTTTGGTTACCCGGTTCACTGCATACACGGTACTGGCCGAGTGATATATCAGTAAATCTTTGCAGGTGACAAAAGAGGAGGAAAGGGCAGAAGGGATAGCCGGAACAGGCAGGGACCACAGGGCATCTCCTGTTTGTGGATCAATGGCCTTTACGGTACGGTTGTTGCAGGTCGAATAGAGTATTCCTTCCTGATCTGCGTAGGAAACGAGAGAATGTTTGTCTCCTTCCCTGCTTGTCCACCGGATCTCTCCGGTGAGAGTATCTATACAAAGAAGCTGATCGTTCCGGGTGTGCCCGATGATCAGGGTATTGTCACAGGGAATGAGCGATTTCAAAGATATACCTTCCGGCAACAGGATGGAGCCCAGCAGTTCCATCTGTGGAGATGGGCTACAGGCTTGCCCTTCCCTGCGCGTAGCCCGAGGACTCCATATATGTAGCATATTTTTGCCAGCAGGCATGAATGCAGGCAATTGCCTGTGATCTTTTATATAACTACTCCGGAAGATATGTTCACCCATCACGGTGTCTGTGAAAACGGGCAAAGCCCTTGTTGAATTTGTTGATTGTCTCATAACAGTATTCTTTAATATGTTTTTTCTTTTACTGACCTTTTTCAATCTGTTGTTTATCGTATGCGTTTGTTTTTTATCTTGGATACATCACAGATCTTGTTTATATACTTATTCCTGTGATTATTGTTTTACAAAATTTCTCAAACAGGGGTGTTGTTATCTGTGATGGAATGGATATCTTTATCCCGGAAAGAGAGAAAAAAAATGTGTTTTTCCTGTGAATCAGGAGCTATTTTATATTGTTTTTTAATGAAATTCAAGCCAGGGTATTTGACAGTCGGGAAGTAATAGACAAAGAGGTTTTATGGCATTAAAACGTTGTTTCAAAGATAGAGATAAATGTGGAAAACTAAACTTTTAAGAGTGTATCAGATTAGGACAAGGAGAATGATAAATATTTTATAACCAAAGTGATGTTTGTTTTTCTGCGTGGAATTTTGAGACAGGTGCCATTTGTTGCCTGTGAAAGGGGAGGTGTATTCAGTGGAAACCCCGTTTTTGCTTTGTCACATACTAAATGTGGTACGGGTGACGAAGACACTCATTTTAAGGGTGGGGAAGAACTGTCAAAGGAGATAAAATCAATGTATAAGTTATTGGCCGAATTGTTATTTATTAAAAAATATATACATATTGTTGGTGTGGGGTATTTCCCCAATCTACCCGATATTCCCTTTTTTTATGTTGCCCGGTATACTTTAGCCACAGAAGTACGACGCAACAATATGCTTTCCGGGTAGAATAGCTTCTGCATCACACAAAGCTTTTCACGTATTCTTATATGTTTATGTGTCTGCATTCTCGAATATTAATTGTATTTTTGCACCTTATTTGGATGATTATGGGTAGAATACTTGCTATTGATTATGGACGTAAACGCACAGGGCTTGCAGTGACCGACCCTCTGCAGCTGATTGCCAACGGACTGACTACAGTACCTACCCATACACTGATGGATTTTCTGAAAAACTATACCAGTAAGGAAGAGGTGGAGCGTATGGTGATCGGGCTGCCCAGGCAGATGAACCATGAACTCTCGGAAACCATGCAACAGATCGCCCCTTTTGTACGTTCTTTACAGAAACAATTTCCCGATATTCCGGTAGAGTATGTAGATGAGCGTTTTACGTCGGTTCTGGCTCAGCGTACCATACGGGAGGCCGGCCTGAAAAAGAAAGACCGGCAAAATAAAGCGCTGGTAGATGAAGTCAGTGCCACCATTATCCTGCAAACGTATATGGAGAGCATGAGGGGAGGATGGTGAGACAGGAAATAAAGGAATTTACGATTTATTCCTTCGTCATGACCATTATTTGAGTATTAACACGAATGAACGTTACGGATTTACGATTGAAGTTACTCTTTTTCTTTTTATGACATTTTTGTAAGTATAATATGTAATCTCCATCATAAATCAGTAACACCTGTATTCTTAGCAGAGCCAACAGTGAGTGTTGGTTAAAATTTGATCAGTTATTAAAAGATAAAAGAATAAAATGATATTACCTATTTACACGTACGGACAGCCGGTTTTGCGTAAGGTTGCCGAAGATATTACACCGGACTATCCCGGACTGAAAGAGTTGATCATCAATATGTTTGAAACCCTCGATAAGGCCGATGGCGTGGGGCTGGCAGCTCCACAGATAGGTTTGCCCATCCGGGTGGTTGTCATCGATCTGGATGTCTTGTCGGAAGACCTGCCCGAGTACAAAGACTTCCGTAAAGTCTATATCAATGCACATATCCTGGAGACCTCGGGAGATATAGAGAGTATGGATGAAGGATGTCTGAGCCTGCCGGGCATACACGAACCTGTCAGACGCCCGGGACGCATCCGGGTGCGCTATATGGACCAGGATTTCAACGAATATGAAGAAGAGGTGGAGGGCTATCTGGCCCGGGTGATGCAGCATGAATTTGATCACATCGAAGGAAAAATGTTTATAGACCATCTTTCTCCACTTCGCAAGCAAATGATTAAAGGCAAACTGAATGCCATGTTGAAAGGTAAGGTCAACTGCTCCTATAAAGTGCGCACTATAAAATAATCAAAAAATACAAAAACTTGTTTTCGTATCCTTCGAAATAGGGGAAAAGCATTACTTTTGTTTGAGAAACTTGTAAGCACCCGATCACACATGATAAAGAAAACGACTGCATTTCTTCTCTGGATGGCTTTGTTCCCCCTGTGGCTTTCGGCCCAGATCAATACGGACAGGGTCATGATGATTGCCCGGAATGCGCTCTATTTCGAGGATTATATCCTTTCGATACAGTATTTCAATCAGGTAATCAATGCCAAGCCCTATCTGTACGAACCCTACTTTTTCCGGGGGTTGGCCAAGATCAACCTGGATGATTTTCAGGGAGCTGAAGCCGATTGTGACGCGGCGATCGACCGCAATCCCTTTGTCGTAGGTGCTTATCAGATACGTGGTCTGGCCCGTATCCGTCAGGGAAAGTACGATGGAGCCATTGAAGACTATCAGAGGGCACTGGAGTATGCACCGGAGAATCTGACACTCCTGCACAACCTCGTGCTCTGTCAGATGCAGAAGAAAGATTATGAGGGAGCGGAAGAGTCGCTGGAAAGGTTGTTAACAGTGTCTCCCCGGTATACCAAAGGATATCTGATGCGGGGTGAGGTGGCTCTGAGGCAACAGGATACGATCCGGGCGATGGCCGATTTCGATCTGGCAATTGAGATGGACCGGTACGATGCCGATGGTTGGGCTTCCCGTGCTATCGTGAAGTTGAACCAGAAACTGTACGGTGAGGCCGAGTCCGATCTGGACCAGGCGATCCGACTGAGTGCCCGCAATGCAGGCAACTACATCAACCGTGCGTTGGCACGGTTCCATCAAAACAACCTGCGGGGTGCCATGAGCGACTATGACCTGGCATTGGACGTGGACCCTTATAATTACATCGGACATTACAACCGCGGTTTGTTGCGTGCCGAAGTGGGAGATGACAACCGGGCGATCGAGGATTTCGATTTCGTACTGGAAGTAGAGCCTGATAATATGCTGGCTACCTTCAACCGTGGTATTCTGCGTGCCCAGGTGGGAGATTATCAGGGTGCCATCGGCGATTACAGTAGGGTGATAGAGGAGTATCCCAACTTCCTTGCCGGATATTATCACCGTGCGGAGGCACGGAAAAAAATGGGAGACAGGCGGGGTGCACAGCAGGATGAAAATACTATCTTGAGTATACAGATCGACCAGCACAATGCCTCTATGGCAAACAGAAATAGTAATAATGTGGCCGAAAATACTACGGAAGAAGGAGAAGAGGGACAGGAGGAGCAGGAAAGAACCCGTAAACGTTCGGATCGGAATATGAGCAACTACCGGAAGATCGTGATTGCTGATGATGCGGAAGCGGAAAAACGGTACGACAGCGATTACCGCGGTAAGGTACAGGATCGCAACGTGGCCATCCGTATGGAGCCCATGTATGCGCTCACCTATTATGAAAAGACAAATGATGTGAGAGGTACGGTAAATTATCATAAGTTTATCGATGATCTCAATCGTATAAGTACACTGCCTCGCAGACTTCTTATCACAAACATGGAAGTCCCCCTTACGGAGGAGCAGGTGAATACTCATTTCTCACTGATCGATGTACATTCGGCTGCCATTGTGGCCGAACCCTCGAATGCGTTGGCACATTTCCTACGTGCGTTGGATTTCTATCTGGTACAGGACTTTGATTCTGCACTGGAAGACCTGACACAGGCTACCCTGGCGGATTATACATTCTATCCGGCCTATTTCATGCGTTCTCTGGTGAAGTACAAACAACTGGAATATCAGAAGTCGGAGGATGCACTGCTCAGTCCGCTGCCCGGAGGTGCTTCTCAGGCACGTACGGAGATAGGAATGGCCGACTATGAGGTCGTACGGCGCGATCTGGATCGTGTGATCGAACTGGCACCGGACTTTGTCTATGCCTATTACAACCGTGCCAACCTGTTGGCTATGCTCAACGACTACCGGGCTGCACTCACAGACTACGACGAGGCCATCCGTCTCGCACCGGAAATACCGGAGTTCTATTTCAATCGGGGGCTGACACATATCTTCCTGGGAAATAATAAACTGGGAATTACCGACCTGAGCAAGGCCGGAGAACTGGGTGTCGTTTCTGCTTACAACATCATCAAGCGGTTTACCGAACAGCCGGAATAGTCCGGGAGTCTGTAAGAGCATATTGGGGGTGTTGCCGATTCGCACCACCCCGTTTCATCTTTTTTCAGACACAGGGAACATAAGAACAAAAGGATATAAAGAAATCCGGATTCTATAATAAATATATGTTCTTTTGTTCTTCTGTCTGAAAACTGTCGGCTTTCTTCTTATGAAATTTTACCCACACAGTATCAAACTCAGAAAATAATCGTTATTTTTGCATCCTTAAAATATAGAAAATCCAAAACATACGATGAAGATAAAGATTACCTTCCCGGATGGCTCCGTACGTGAGTACGACAAAGGAGTGACCGGGCTACAGATTGCGGAAAGCATCAGTTCCCGTCTGGCACAGGAAGTGCTGGCCTGTGGAGTAAACGGAGAGACGTACGATCTCAACCGTCCGATCAACGAAGATGCCTCTGTTGTACTCTATAAATGGGAGAGTGAAGAGGGTAAGCATGCCTTCTGGCATACCAGTGCCCACCTGCTGGCAGAAGCGTTGCAGGAACTCTATCCCGGTATTCAGTTTGGTATCGGTCCCGCTATCGAAAACGGATTCTATTACGATGTGGATCCCGGAGAAGCGGTGATCAAAGAGTCCGATCTGCCTGTGATCGAAGCGAAGATGGCCGAGTTGGTTGCCCGCAAAGAATCACTGGTGCGTCAGGATATAGCTAAGAGCGATGCCCTGAAAGCATTCGGCGATCGGGGAGAGACCTACAAATGTGAGTTGATCTCGGAACTGGAAGACGGTACCATTACCACCTATACACAAGGAAACTTTACCGATCTTTGCCGCGGACCTCACCTGGTATCTACTGCACCGATCAAGGCCATCAAACTGATGTCTGTGGCCGGAGCCTACTGGCGCGGACAGGAAGACCGGAAGCAGCTGACGCGTATCTACGGTATCACCTTCCCCAAGAAGAAAATGCTCGATGAGTATCTGGTGATGGTCGAAGAGGCTAAGAAACGCGACCACCGCAAGATCGGAAAAGAGATGGAACTTTTCATGTTTTCCGAAACCGTGGGTAAGGGACTTCCCATGTGGTTGCCCAAAGGTACGGCCTTGCGTCTGCGTCTGGAAGACTTCCTCAAGAAGATACAGAAACGGTTTGGCTACCAGCAGGTGATCACTCCGCACATCGGAAACAAGATGTTGTATGTGACTTCCGGTCATTATGCGAAATACGGAAAAGACTCTTTCCAACCCATCCATACACCGGAAGAGGGAGAGGAGTACCTGCTCAAACCGATGAACTGTCCTCACCACTGTGAGATCTACAAATGGCAGCCCCGTTCGTACAAAGACCTGCCTCTGCGCCTGGCCGAGTTCGGAACGGTATATCGCTATGAACAAAGTGGTGAGCTTCACGGTTTAACGCGTGTACGTAGCTTTACACAGGACGATGCGCATATCTTCTGTCGCCCCGACCAGGTGAAGCAGGAGTTTCTGGATGTGATGGATATCATCTTTATCATCTTCCAGGCACTGGACTTCGAGAACTTCGAAGCACAGATCTCTCTGCGCGATCCGGAGAACAAGGAGAAATACATCGGCAGCGACGAGAACTGGGAAAAAGCCGAACGTGCCATCGTAGAGGCTTGCCAGGAGAAAGGCCTGAACGCAAAGATCGAATACGGGGAAGCGGCTTTCTACGGACCCAAACTGGATTTTATGGTACGGGACGCACTCGGGCGTAAATGGCAGTTGGGAACCATTCAGGTAGATTACAACCTGCCCGAACGCTTCCAACTTGAATATACCGGTGCCGACAACCAGAAGCACCGTCCGGTGATGATACACCGCGCGCCTTTCGGATCCATGGAGCGCTTTGTGGCCGTACTGATCGAGCATACAGCCGGTAAGTTCCCGCTCTGGCTCACTCCCGATCAGGTAGCTGTGTTGCCCATCAGTGAGAAATTCAACGAATATGCACACGAAGTACGTTCTTACCTCGAAAGCCGTGACATACGTACATTGGTAGACGACCGCAACGAGAAGATCGGTCGCAAGATCCGCGACAATGAGATGAAGCGTATCCCTTATATGCTGATCGTAGGGGAGAAAGAAGCCGAAAACGGAGAGATCTCCGTACGACGTCAGGGAGAAGGAGACAAAGGCACCATGAAAATGGAAGAATTTGCAAAAATTCTCAACGAAGAGGTCGAAAATATGATAAATAAGTGGTAACTTTGCGCGGAATTGTAAAAGCATAGCATCTATTGATGTTCTAAAGGTCGCTTTAATTTAAAAACTTTAAATTCAGAAGATATTGGTAATAAAAAGAAAACCAGCTGGCAATCGTTTTGCGATGAAAAACGACAGCTTGAAAGGACAATATCGGATCAATGAACAGATCCGTGCAAAAGAAGTACGTATAGTAGGAGAAGAAGAGGAGTCTCAGGTCTATCCGATCGCTCAGGCCCTGAAAATGGCGCATGACAGCGAACTGGATCTGGTAGAGATTTCCCCGAATGCTCAACCTCCTGTTTGTCGTATTATTGACTATTCCAAATTTCTTTACCAGCAGAAAAAGCGTCAGAAAGAGCAGAAAGCGAAGCAGGTGAAAGTCAATGTCAAAGAGATCCGTTTCGGACCTCAGACCGACGATCACGACTACAATTTCAAACTCAAACATGCCAAAGGATTCCTTGCCGAAGGAGATAAGGTGAAAGCTTATGTATTCTTCAAAGGCCGTTCGATCCTCTTCAAAGAGCAGGGAGAAGTCTTGTTGCTGCGCTTTGCCAATGATCTGGAAGACTTTGCCAAAGTAGATCAGATGCCCATGCTGGAAGGAAAACGCATGACGATCTTCCTTTCTCCCAAAAAGAAAGAAACTCCCAAGAAAGCCCAGCCGAAGCCCGAAAGGACAGAAAAGCCTGTGCAAACGGCTAAGGAAGAAGATCCTGCTGCTGCAGAGGAATAACAGATGTAGAAAAAATGAGTAACGCCAGAGGTATAGTGCGTTGCCATGTTCAATAATAATTTAAAAACAAGTAAGATGCCAAAGATGAAAACTAACTCCGGTTCAAAAAAGAGGTTCGCCCTTACCGGAACAGGTAAAATCAAAAGAAAGCACGCTTTTCACAGTCACATCCTGACTAAGAAATCGAAGAAGAGAAAAAGAAACCTTTGCTCCACTACTACTGTAGACAACAGAGATGTGAATCAGGTGAAGGAACTTCTGGCGATGAAGTAAAAAAGCGACACTATTCTTTTAAAGTTATTAACCGAATGCTTTAGCCTGAAGTTCGTTGCGTGAAGCAACGGCGCTAACATTCAAAAACAAGTAAAACTATGCCAAGATCAGTAAATCATGTTGCTTCCAAAGCAAGAAGAAAGAAAATTCTGAAACTCACCAGAGGATACTTTGGTGCCCGCAAAAACGTGTGGACTGTAGCTAAGAACACCTGGGAAAAAGGGTTGACTTATGCATACCGCGACCGTAAAAATAAGAAAAGAAACTTCCGCGCTCTCTGGATACAACGTATCAACGCTGCTGCACGTCTCGAAGGAATGTCATATTCACGCCTGATGGGTGGTTTGCACAAAGCCGGAATCGAAATCAACCGTAAGGTATTGGCCGACCTGGCAATGAATCATCCCGAAGCTTTCAAGGCTATTGTAGCTAAAGCAAA